>JAYVLG010000108.1:0-26256 GCA_043759595.1 Sulfurirhabdus sp.
CAGTCCGTATCTAAAATCTACAGCTTTTATGATCGCAGAGGCGCGGAGGCGCTGAGAGAAAAGCCACTTCTAAACTACGATGTTCTCTGCGCCTCCGCGCCTCTGCGGTAAACAGATTCGGGCAAACACCCAAAGATACCTCCTATGAGGCAAAGTACCTGCCAGACCAAGCTCACTTACAGCAAGGCTTCTTTCGATATACCATCGCGTTTAAGCATGTAGCGCAAGTGTTGCAATGCTTCCAGCTGTATCTGCCTTACGCGTTCACGCGTGACACTCAAACTTTCTGCGAGCGCATCCAGCGTCCATATTTCCATACCACTCAATCCATAACGCCTTTCAACCACCCAGCGCTGCCGATCATTCAAGTGCACCAGCCAGCTGGAAACATAATGTTCCACTTCAGCCGTGTGCAGTAACTCTACAGCATTATCGGCATTATCATCCGGCACGGCATCACTGATGGAGAGTTGGTTATCGGATAATGGTGCATCCATGGAAGCAATGCGTTCATTAAAATGGAGCATTTGCTGTACATCTTTAACAGATTTCCCGACAAGTTCAGCAATATCCTCTATTTTTGGTTCAGCATGGCCATGAGATTCCAAATGCTGTTTTGCGCGCAGGCAGCCATTCAATTCCTTGATGATATGTATCGGCAGGCGAATAGTGCGAGATTGGTTCATGATTGCACGCTCGACATTCTGGCGGATCCACCATGTCGCATAGGTTGAAAAACGAAAACCACGAGAGGGATCAAATTTGTCCAATGCATGCATCAGCCCCAGATTCCCTTCTTCGATCAAATCCAGAAATGGCACGCCTCGGTTCAAATAATGTTTGGCAATATTGACCACCAGTCGCAGGTTATGCTCGATCATTTTTTGACGAGCATCAAAGTTCCCCGCTTTCACCTCCAGAGCCAAAGCCATTTCTTCCTTGGCCTTCAGCAACTTATTGCGCCCAATTTCCTGCAAGTATATTTGCGTGACGTCAGCCTGATAATCACTGGGTAAATTATCAGCATCCTCTGCAATATCAATCAGATCAAAACCGACACCTTCATTCAAGATGGCATCAGCCACCAATTCCAGATCATCTTCGTGTGAAATTTGTCTCATGATTCCGTCCTTCAGAAAATATTTTATTTGGTTAAGCGCAAACAGGTTTCTATGGTGTATTTTCGCCCCGTATTTTGCGGTTCATGTGCTGCTTAATATAAAAAGAAAAATGCTATAAAAATCACTGAAAAGATCCAGCTTGCTGCAATGCTTTAAAAACTCAGGCAGCTAACTGGACGGATTTAATGGGTAAAAGCACTTCAGCCTGCTCAGACTATTGACTATTAATAAATTGATCGATCAAATTTTCGACACTGCAATTTGCCGGAGAATACCATTCATATTGCGGCTTGTAAGCGTTGCATAACCTGAGTCCTTTCTCTTTCTCAAGCCACAGAAAAAAGTCTGAAGCATTAGATAAAAATTCTTCTTTGCTTGTCATGTTGCACTCCGCTTCAAAGAATGAATCGATGACTGCAATGTTATGGAAAAATCGGGGGGCTGAATGTCAGGAAAGTCGGCATTACGCTGTAGGGCGATGCTGAAATTTTGTAAGGGAATCCTTACAAAGGATTAAGAATTACACTAGAGGGATTTGAATAACACGCTGAATTAAGTGAAGAACCCGGTTATTTGAAGAGTACATTTTCCATTGCATACTGAATAAGCTCTACGTTGTTACTGATATTTAATTTTGTCATCAGACGATGCTTATGGGTACTGACAGTTTTTGGACTCAGTGAAAGTTCATTGGCGATTTCATTGATTTGCATACCTTCAGCAATCATTCGGAATATCTGAAATTCGCGATCAGAAAGTGTTTCATGGGAGGGGGTGGACTTGAACGGATCGATCTCATAGGCCAGTTTTTCGGCCAGCACGCGACTGATATGCTTACCCCCGGCTGCAACGCGCCGAATGGCTGATACCAGCAATTCTGAAGCACTATCCTTGTTCAGATAGCCGGAGGCTCCTGCTTTTAAAGCCCTCACTGCAAACTGATCTTCCTGATGCATACTGAGCACCAGGATGTTGATCTCAGGTTTCTTCTCTTTAATCCGTTTGATCAAATCAATCCCGCTCAGTCCAGGCATAGACATATCCAGCAAAACCACATCCCAGTGATCTTTGCTGATTGCATCAAGCGCTTCCTGCCCGTTCTGTGCTTCGCCGGCCACTTCCATGTCGCTATTGGCTGAAAGTATTTGCTTCAATCCGGCACGCACAATGGCGTGATCATCTGCTACCAGAATTTTCATGATACCTTTTTTTCTTTCTTTTCCATCGGAACCACAACTGTCAGTGTGGCCCCCTTGCCAGGTGAACTGTCCAGACTCAACTCGCCGCCCATCATAATGGCGCGCTCACGAATCCCGGTCAGACCATATGATTTTCTTGCCATACTTTTACTTACATCCACGCCTATACCATCGTCTTTTACCATTAAACATAACTCGCCATTTTCATGAAGCAAAGTAATTTCCACCTTACTGGCACGAGCATGCCTCGCCACATTGGTAAGTGATTCCTGAACGATTCTAAAAATGCCGGTAGCCACTTCATCAGGCAATTGCAGATCATCTTCGTTAGTTTCAAAAAAACAATTCAGACCCACGTGCTTGATATATTCATCAATTAACCATTCCAAAGCAGGTACAACGCCCAAATCCAGTACAGCAGGACGCAAGTTGGTTGCAATATTCCGTACAGACTCTACAGTTCTGTTGATTAAATTCATCATAGAAGAGGTTTTACCCTGTAACAAGGGAGAAACATCATTCAAATTTTCACTCAACATTGCCACATCCATCTTTAGCGCCAGCAGTGCTTGCCCCAGTTCATCATGAATCTCGCGTGCCACTTTTCGTCTTTCTTCCTCACGCACCGATTCATGATGGGTACAAAGATCACGCAACACCTCGCTTGAATGCTTTAATTTTTCCTCAATGAGTTTGCGGTCAGTCAAATCAACCAATATTGAGCGGCACACATGTCCATTTGTTACTGCATTATTTACCAGACTGGTTATATTCACAGTTCGCAGCTGCCCTTGACTGCTCCTGATTATTATTTCATCGGTCACTTCAGCCGGTGAACTGTGCACATGCGTTAAATGTCTGGCAAAAACGGGCACGCTCTCAGTATCCAGCCAATGATGAAATGATTCCCCTAGCAACAAAGCTCTTTCCCTGCCAAGCAAAGTCGCACCAGTCAGATTAATATCCTTGATGATGCCATGCTGATCCAGCGTGACATAACCAACCGGTGCAAAGTCATAGAGATCAGCATACCGATCACGCGCCAGCTCTAAAACATTCTGCATTTCACGCAATTCCTGATTTTGCGCCTCCAGTTCGGTTTGCTGTACTCGCAGCTCATGTGCCATCATGCAATATTCATTGGAACTTTTAATCTCATCCAACTCAGTGGTAAGCAAATGAATCTTTTCAATCAACTGAGCCTTGCTGAATTTGCTGTAATTACCCATCCACACCTCTTAATCTAAATAAGGCACACAAAAATGTATCGAACAGCGCCGGGCACATTCTGCAACCTGTTTCACTTCCTGGCTATGACGCAACTTCAATCTGCATCAGCACCAACCGCGGTCGTTTATCTCCCGTTGCGATCAGACGCCCACTGATACTGACCTTCTGCAAGCCAACGTGTTCAAACTTGTGTTCCAGCTTAAAATCGTCGAAGAAAGCATTTTTTTTCACCACATCTTCCAACGCGGCGCGTAATTTTGGAACGCCCCATTGGCCGTTACCCAAGTGGTAAAGCAAATTACCAACCGTGTCTTTGGGTATGACTTTAAACAACTCGTAATAAGCCGCACTGGCAGAAACAACCCGCATATCTTTATCCAGTACCAATAATGGATGACGCATGGCAGAAATGACAGCTTCTGAAAAATCCCGTGCTTCAGTGGCCAATTCATTACCGCGCTTCATTTCATCAATATCAATAAAGGTAATGATTGCTCCATCAATCTTGTTTTCCATTGTCTTATAAGGCCTAATACGCGCAGCAAGCCAGTGCCCATCATTATCCTGAAGGATGACCTCCCTGGGATTCACACTATCAATCACTTCTGCAACAATGTGTTCCAGATTCAAACTTGAAAAATTGGGCTTGATATTGCCAATCGATCGACCAATGTCACTGGCTATCAGATTGAGCACCTTTTCCGCAAAGGGTGAGAAGCGCCGAATACGGAAATCACGCCCAACAATCACGATGGGAATATTAATGCTGGTGACCAGATTATTCAGATCATCATTGACCAGACCCAGTTCAAGGTTACGGCTTTCCAGTTCTTCGTTTACTGTGGCCAGCTCTTCGTTTACCGACTGCAGTTCTTCTTTAGCTGTTTCCAGTTCTTCGTTAATGCTCTGTAACTCTTCATTGCTGGACTGAATTTCTTCATTGGCAGACCGCAATTCCTCGTTGGTACTTTCCTGTTGCTCGATTACGGATTGCAAATAGGTTTTCGTAGCAGCCAGTTCGCGCTCCATTTCGTCCTTTTGCTGATTTGCTTCTGCACTGGATTTTGTCGATTTACCTTTCGTTGCAACCTTCTCCGCTTTTATGACCGGCACTTCCTGAAACACGACTAAATAGTATCGCCCCACGCCAACAGTGGCTTTAAAGGGAAACACTTCAATATTCACCTTGCATTCGGTATTACCTCGCTTGATGCGCACACCTTCCTTACGCACCTGAATATTCTCCTTCATGGCTTTGGTCAAGGCGCTGTGCAGATCAGGCAAAAGCCCTTCACGTGCCATTTTCAGCAAACTCAGGCTAGCCTGTCCAGGTGCAGGCTCAAGATAATCTCCGGTATGCCCCCTAAATTGCAAAATATTCATATCATCATTCACAATCACGCCCGTAGGGCCATATCGCTCCATGATCATGCGATCTACAGAAATCTGAATTTCATCGGCTGCCCAAGTGCTCACCGGCTCGACATTTCTGGTTTCGGCAACAGGTATCACGCCTTGAAGCGCGGGCATGGAGAAATCATAATGCAGGGGAGAACCAACTGATTTTTTGGCATAAATTTTGTGTTTATTCTCCACCAGCCGGAACAAATCGGCTGAATCGCCGATGGTTTCAGCTGTACCAAGTACGAGGAAGCCTGTGGGCTTAAGGGCGCAATGGAACAGGGACAATGCTTTCTTTTGTAACAACTGACCTAAATAAATCAATAAATTACGGCAACTCACCATATCCAGCTTTGAAAATGGCGGGTCTTTCACCATGTTCTGCTTGGCAAACAAACACATATCGCGAATGGACTTATTGATCAGGTAGCCGGATTCCACTTTGGTAAAAAACCGCCTTAACCTTTCAGCAGAAACATCCTGCGCTATGGCTTCCGAATACACACCAGCACGTGCCCTTTCCAAAGCAATATCATCAATATCAGTAGCGAATATCTGTATCTGTGCGAAGTTGGCTGAATCCCCCAGAAATTCCAGCAAAGCCATTGCAATGGAATAAGGCTCTTCACCCGTAGAGCACCCTGGTACCCATATACGAATAGCCGTTTCAACCAGACGATCCTTACTGGCAATAGCAGGGAACACCCCTTCCTTTAATTGTTCGAACAGATCCGGGTCGCGAAAAAAAGAAGTCACATTGATCAGCATGTCATGATACAACGCATCCACTTCGGCAGGATTTTCCTGCAAATAACGAACAAAATCCGACAATTTCTCCAGCTTATGCAAAAACATACGCCGCCGGATGCGCCGATGAATGGTGGTCTGCTTATAGTAGGTGAAATCGACGCCTGTTTGGCGGCGCAACAAGATAAAAATTTTATTAAGCTCTTCACCTCCCTGGGGGAGCATTTCGTGTGAATCGGTTCCCTTTATATGTGACACATAAGGATGACGGGCAATCCGCATCAGTTCATTTGCGATCTTTTCTGGCGGCAAAATATAATCGACGCAACCCGCTACGATTGCACTGTGGGGCATACCATCATATTTTGCGGATTGCTCGTCCTGCGAAAAAGTAATTCCCCCTTCGGCTTTAATTGCTTTTAGCCCTAACACCCCATCGGATGCAGTACCAGACAAAATCACGCCAATTGCTTTACTACCCTGATCTTCCGCCAGTGACCGAAAGAAATAATCAATAGAAAGATGTTGACCACGGCTCTGGAAACGTGGCATCAAGTGTAAAATGCCATGCAGAATTGCCAGGTTTGTATTAGGAGGGATCACATATACATGATCAGGTGCTATCACCATACCATCTTCTATCTCTCTGACCGGCATGATGGTTTCCCTGGACAGCAGTTCCGTCAACGCACTGGCATGGTGTGGGTCCAGGTGTTGTACAAGCACATAAGCCATGCCCGTTTTCGGATGCAGATTTTGCAGTAATTTGGAGAATGCCTCCAGCCCCCCTGCTGAAGCGCCAACCCCTACTATAGGAAAAGTAACAACCTTGTTTTCCACCCGCTCTTTTAGCACTGATTTACGTTTGGAAACGGGGGCAGCTGGGCCTGCATTTTTGGAAGTCTTGGCTATCAGCTTTTTTTTCTTAGCCGCTGCAGTGTCGAGAGGTGCAGTTTGAAGGGAAGGAAGCTTTTTTTTAGTAGCCATAATAATGGATCATCACGGTTTATTAACGCGTTATTGAGAATAGAAATCGCATTTAAAATACCAATTCAATGATATAGCACCCATCCCCCCTATACCAGTTAATTCGGCAACCATCCGTGCGTTTCACTCACCATTAACGCTATTAAGATAGCCTGATTAGCAAGAATGCTCACCTGCATTGATAATTTTCACCAATTTTGGCATTACTTCAAATCCAGAAAACGCCTCTCTAACCACAGAGGCGCTGAGGAGCGGAGAAATACAATGCGTTGTGAGCGTAATTAGAGCTGTCTTAAAGAAACAAAACATACCAAATTTAATATTTTATGGCATATCAACTCTGCGCCTCTACGTCTCGGCGGTGAATATGCAAAATATCTTAAACCGCTTAGTAAACATGCCAACGTGTTGTTAATGAAGCACTGAACATATACCTCTTTTCGTTGGCTGAGAATGATTGATAATCAGGTAATTTAATTGGATTTTAGTGGGCAAGACAAACCTTACACAGCCCCTCATGCAAAAACTCTCTTAGAAACCGAATAAACTGAAGCCTAATTCCTGCTATTTCTGCTTTTTACAAAAAACATGTATTCCTCTGCCGATAGCGGATGGCTGAGATAATACCCTTGAATTTCGTCGCACCCACTCTCCTTCAGTAAGGCTAATTGTGCTGCGGTTTCAACGCCTTCAGCAATCACCCTTAATTCCAGTTTTTTGCCATGCCTATAATGGCAGAAATGATGGTTGCAGCATCTTTACTGGTCATCATGTCCCGAACAAACGGTTCAGCAATTTTTAATTTGTGGATAGGCAAGCGGGCCAGATAGCTCAGCGACGAAAAACCCGTGTCAAAATCATCTACTGAAAGCTGCACCCCCATTCCTTGCAATTGACTTAATATTTCGACAGTGAACTCAGGATGGTGCATCACGGCACTTTCCGTGATTTCCAGTTCGAGGCTGCCGGGTTCCAGCCCCGATTCTTTCAATGCAGTGATGATAATCTGCGCAAAACCGCTTTGATTCAATTGGATTGGATTGACATTGACGGCTACAGGTACCAAAGACAAACCCGATTTCCGCCACAATTGAATTTGACTGCATGCCGTATGCAACACCCATTCAAATATTTGCTCAATCAGTCCTCTATCTTCTGCAAGTGCAATGATCTTGCAAGGTGCTACCCAGCCGAATTCCGCATCATGTCAGCGTAACAGTGCTTCCATGCCGATAATGGTGCCAGACTGGACTTCCATTTGTGGTTGATAGCAAAGCTCCAGCTTGCGTTGCTTCAAAGCCAGCCCTAAACTGGATTCCAGAGAAATGTTTTCAAGTGCCAGTTAGTTCATTTCCGGCGTATAGAATTTAAAATGCTGATCTGTTGCTTTTTTTGCGTGATACATTGCCGAATCAGCGTTTCTGATTAATGTTTGCATATCCGAACCGTCATCAGGGTAAATACTGATGCCGATACTTGGCATGATTTTGAATTGATGTCCTTCAATGATAAACAACTGCGACATTGACTGCAGAATATTTTCCACTGCGATTGCTGCATGCTCGCCGCCATTCAGATCTGGCAATAATACAATGAACTCATCCCCTCCCAACCGCGCTACCGTATCTACTCTACGCACACACTGCATCAACCTGTTCGCCACCTCTTGCAGCAGGGTATCCCCTACCGCATGACCAAATGAATCGTTAATTTGCTTGAACCGGTCCAAATCAAGAAACAGCACACCGACTTGAGTATGATTACGCTGGGCTGCTGCCAAAGCCTGGGCAACCCTATCTTCCAGCAAAGTACGGTTAGGCAACCCCGTTAAAGAGTCAAAATTTGCCAGAAAACGCGCGCGCTCCAGCGCTTTACGTTCTGAAATATCTATTAATGCTGTTCTACAAATGGCTGTATGGTTTACGCCCTGAGAAATGGAGATGCTTTCCATGCTGACTTCTGACGGGGCAGGATTTTTACACTTCAAAAGGATGTTATCTACCACCTTTCCTTGCAAAGAAAATACACGCTGAAGATGCGCATAAAATATGGGTATTGAGTCTTTTTCGACGTATACTCTAAAAGGTTTTCCCAGCAAAGTCGAACGTTCGTCACCGAGCATCCTGGCAGCGGTAAGATTGATTTCCTGTATAATACCTGATGGTGTAAAACCGACATAACCAACCGGAGAGAAATCGTACAAATCAGCATACCGGTCTCTGGATTCACTCAAAAGCTGCTGCGCTTCCAGAAGCTCCTGATTTTGCACCTCCAGTTCAATCTTATGAACATACAAATCATGAGAAACCGCCTGCGCTTTTCTAGCTTGCTCCTGTAGATCTTCCACTTCAGCTTTAAGTATTCCCAGCCGGGTGATCAATTCAGATTTCTTTAATTTATTGAATTCCAATTAAATTTACCATTGCACCCGCAATTGTATCGACCAATTAACCTGTATCAGGTTTAATCACCCTCACAATATTTATCATTAGAATAATTTCAACCATCATTCCTGTATTATTTAATATATGTATAACCACTCTGATTTTCAACTTAAATTCTGCCTTGATTCAGATATGGAACACCAATTTCAGTTATTTTGTGGCAGAGTGAAAATGCTTCAATCATGTATTACAGAAGAAAACTCTAGAAACGATGCACAGTCAGCGCAGAATGCGCCAACTGGAATAATGAACCTGTTCAATAGGTTGAGATGGAATTTGAATAAAACTATGTGACAAGCTCGTTGATTTGTAACAGTTCCGAGATGAAAGTGGCGCAATTTTCTTTTGGCATTGGTCGACTAAAATAATAGCCTTGCAACCTTTCAACACCCATTTCTCTAAGAATGTCGGCTGTTTCGCTGTCTTCAACGCCTTCTGCCACCAATATCAGCTGCATGGCATGCCCCATATCAACAATCGTTTTCACCAGCACCCTGCCTTCTGGCGTTTTGATGCGTAGCACAAAAGATATATCAATCTTGATTTCATCAAACGGCAATTCATGCACATGGGACAGTGAAGAAAACCCTGTGCCAAAATCGTCCAGCGACAGAGCAAAACCAGCATCAGCCAGCTTCTGTAAATGGCTTTTGGCTTGATCAACCCCCTGCAAAGCAATGCTTTCGGTAATTTCCAGAATAATTTGCCCCGGATTCATGCCATAACCTTGCACCATGGCTACGATCATTTCATAAAAGTCATTGGATACTAACTGACGCTTGGATACATTCAGCGCCAGTTTCAAATTAGCACATACGCCGTTGCATTTACTAAAGTGGTTGAGCGCCTGTTCAAACACTTGCCGCCCCACCTCATTGATCAACCCTAGATTTTCTGCCAAAGGAATAAAAATTGCCGGGCTAACCCATCCATATTTTTCATCATGCCAACGCGCCAACGCTTCCACACCCACTATATTTCGATAATTAGTAGCATCCATTATGGGTTGATAGTAAACCTGCAGCAAATTCTGTTTAACGGCGGCAGCAAAGCGTGAGGTCATCTCCGAATCTTCATATCCCGGTGCGCTGGCTTGCATTTCACCAAACATCTGAATATTGTTTCTGCCTTGGGATTTAGCATAAAATAAGGCTTTGTCCGCCTGTACCAGGAGATCTCCACCCGTTTCGGCATCATCTGGGAAAATAGCAATACCGATACTCAGCGTAACTAAAGTATCGTTGTACATTTTTTCCAGGTTGACCTGCAATTTCTGCATCAACCCACTGGCTACTTTACGTGCAATTTCAGCATCTTGCATTAAAGGCAACAATACAACAAACTCATCCCCGCCCCAACGTGCCAACACATCAGACTCCCGCAGACTCGCCCGCAAAATACTGCTCACATCGACCAATAACTGGTCTCCCGATTTATGACCATGCAAGTCATTAATCTGTTTGAAATTATCCAGATCGATAAAAAAAAATAGCGAACTTTGACTGAGCAAAATTTGAATGACTGATTTCTTGTGCGATACGCTCGTCCAGGTACACACGGTTTGGCAAATTGGTCAGAGCATCATGCATTGCCATGTGACTGATACGCTTTTCCTGGATATGTGCTTCTGTTACATCCCTCAGCACACCCCGAATACCCTGCACTATTCCCTTTTTCTGGTGCAGAGCAAATTTTCCTTCAACCCAATGTTCATGCTTATCTTCTCGCATCATGCGGAACCGCATGTTTACAGTGCCACTACCATCTTTGAGCAACTCTTCCAGCAAGTCCTCCAGAGCCACTTTGTCATAATTATTTAATAGTGACGTAAAGGGCTGTCCAAGATAACTGAATTTGTCATGATCTTCATTACCGAGCAATTTAAACCAGTGATCTGACAGAAAAACCAGTTTTCCATCTTGAGAGAGTTCTATGACGACTTCATTCAATAATTCCAAGGTGTCGGAATAGGCAGCTTTTGCCTCGGCTTCCGCATTTGCCTGGCTCAAGCTTCTAATTTCATCCAGTTCACTGCGGAAATGCAGTTTTTTCAACACCTTTTCCATGATGCAAAATTTACTTATTCCGGACTGGAATAAATTTAAGCCAACAAAAAACAACACAGACAGCCACAATCCGGTCCATTGAGGTTTGAAATAAATAAAAACACCGCAGGCCAGGATAATACCACCCGCAATAGTGCGAATTACAGGCTCAATATATATCCGCTTAATCATTTTATAGTTTTAACTTGGCTAAAAAATTTCCCCTAGTCATTTTATACCATAAAACTTGACAAACGAACATTTAGTTTCATTTTTTCAATCAGTTGAGCACAACATTATTTTAATGTTTCCAGCAAGCACGAGCCTTGCAAATCCTTTAGCACAGGCTTGTATACAAAAATCACAAGGTACGGGAATAGCGGGGTTTAATTTCAATGGGTTGTTTGAGATAGGCATCAAAACACATTGCAATATTGCGCAGGAACATGCGACCCGTTTCAGTCACACGGATAAGCGCTGGATTGATCTCAATCAATCCGTCTGCCTGCATTTCTGCAAGATCAGCGATCGCTTCTGCAAAATAGGTGTCAAATTCAATTTTCCATTGCCGTGAAAATTGAGCCTTATCAAGCTCTAAATCACTCATGATAGTGACAATGGCATCCCGTCTGATCCTGTCGTCGAGCGTAATGCGCAACCCTCGTTCTGTCGCCAACGCACCCTTTCCGATCAGGTTCTGATACTCAGCCAGATTTTTGGCATTTTGCACATATACCTCTTCCGTCTGACTGATGGCTGACACGCCAAAAGCGTAAATATCGCAGTCTTTATGCGTGGTATACCCTTGAAAATTACGATATAAGGTTTTGCTTTGCTGAGCTTTGACCAGCTCATCGCCAGGTTTGGCAAAATGATCCATCCCTATATAAACATAACCAGCCTGATTTAATTTCTCAAGCAATCGTTGTTGCAAGGCAATACGGGTAGGTAAATCAGGCAGATCTGATTCCTGAATCAGTTTTTGATGTTTCTTCATCCATGGCACGTGGGCGTAACTGAACACTGCCAGACGGTCTGGCGCCATATCAATAATTTTATCCAGTGTTTCTGAAAATCCTGCCACAGTCTGGTGCGGCAAGCCCACCATCAAATCCATGTTGATACTTTGTATCCCTGCCTCACGCATCCAGCCATAAACCTCACGTATGAGCGACTCTGACTGCACACGGTTAACCGCCTGCTGCACGTCATCCTGCAACTCCTGCACGCCCAGACTCAAGCGATTAAATCCGCTTTCGGCCAGCGCGATAACGTGTTCCCGAGTTAACTCACGGGGATCCACTTCGCAACCGATTTCTGCATCTACGCCCACTTTGAATTGTGAACTGAGATGTGCAAACAACCGGCGAATATCATCCGGGTGCAAATAAGTAGGTGTTCCACCACCCCAATGGATTTGACGCACCGTACGATCAGGTGCTGTCAGCACTGCCATCCTGTCAATTTCCTTGAACAGATATTCCAGATAGGCTGTGGCCTTTGTATAATTTTTAGTGGCCACCATATTGCAACCACAGTAATAACACAATGTATCGCAAAACGGCACATGCACATAAAGCGACAAGTCACGGCCGCTGCTCTGGGTTTTCTGCAACTCTTCCAGCCACGCCTGCTCACCAAAAACCTCGTTGAAGTAAGGGGCAGTTGGATAAGAGGTATAACGTGGCCCGGGTTTACTGTATTTTTCCAATAATGAGGCAGCGAGTTCCATGATAGTTAACCATGTCAATTAAAAAGATAAGAATGTCGATTATAACCTTCCTCAGCAAGAGTTGCGAGTGCAGATCCCAAGCAGAACAACGTCATACAACACATTTATTAATTTATTATGTAAGAAAATTGCAATATATTCTGCTCTCTACTTATATTTTTGATTGAGTTTATTCTTGTCTCACGTAACCATACAGCCGCTCTATTTTCATCCATCACCCATCTGGGCAGAAGGGCTGCATGAGCACGAGTAATACAAATGCAAACAAGCGTGCGCATTTATCCCTGTTGCTGGCGTACCTGAATGAGTCCAACGACGCTGTATTTGTGATTGATAGCGGCATGAACTTATTAATGTCCAATAAAACATTGGATAACTGGCTTGCCGACTCCTCATCGCCACACGCTAATATCATCTCCAGGCTGTTAGGGATCGAGGAGAGCATCGCACAGTTTTCCTCACAGCTTCAATTTTCACTGACTGGCTCTTCACCCCGTTTTGAATGCTTGATTCGTCCAGAAGGTGGGCTGCCACGCTGGGTTGAAATATCCCTGAACAGCGTCAACATTCCTGAACATGAAACTGAAATTTTAGGGATTGTTCGCGACATCAGTGCCCATAAATCGGAAGTCACGCAACTCAAGCACCAGGCAATCCATGATGAATTAACCGGACTACTCAACCGGCGCGAGTTCACCCGCAGACTGCAATTTCTGATGAGCGAGTCGACACTTCTTCATCACACCATGCTTTATCTGGATCTGGATCAATTCAAAGTAGTGAATGATACTTGCGGCCATATGGCCGGTGATGAACTATTGAGTCAGCTAGCCACCATCATTCAGAAAGAAATGCGGACAACAGACACGTTGGCAAGGCTGGGCGGTGATGAATTCGGAGTGATATTTGAAAATTGCTCACAAGAAGTGGGACTGGAAAAAGCCTCTGCCATTTTGGATGCGATCAGCAATTTTCAATTTGATTGGGATGGCAAACATTTTAAAATTGGGGTGAGTATCGGCGTTGCTTCCATCACATCCAATAGCGACGGAAGTGAATGTGTACTCAGCTCAGCCGACGCTGCCTGTTACGTTGCAAAAGAAAAAGGGCGAAATCGCATCCAGGTTTTTGCCAGCGATGAAGAATGTACTTTCCGCCGCCGGGAAATGGATTGGATTTCCCGTATCACCGATGCCTTTGAAGCCGACCGGTTTCGCCTCTATTATCAGCATATTTTACCTGTCACATCCGGTTATGCCTGCTATGAACACCATGAAATATTGCTGCGCATGCTGGACGATGGAGGCAACCCCATCGCTCCGGGTGAATTTATTTTAGCGGCTGAAAAATACCATTTGATGCCGCTCATTGACCGTTGGGTCATTCGCACATTATTTGCGCACAAATCCCGTTGTTTGATGAACGGTGAGCATTATGGAGACGGCCATAGTGCTCCGCTTTGTTCTATCAATCTGTCTGGGGCAAGCCTGAATGACGACTATTTCCTGGAATTTCTAAAAGACCAGATTACAGAACATGAAATTCCCCCTCATTTAGTCTGCTTTGAAGTCACTGAAACAGTTGCCATCAACAATCTGACAAAAGTAGCAATATTCATGAACGAATTGCGCGCTAAAGGATTTAGATTTGCTCTGGATGATTTTGGCAGTGGTATGTCTTCCTTTGCCTACCTGAAAACCCTGCCTGTGGATTTTCTGAAAATTGATGGTTCAATCATCATAGACATGGCAAACAACAGTACAGATTACCTGATGGTAGAAGCCATCTACCAGATAGCCAAGGCGTTGAAGATACAAACCATCGCTGAATATGTTGAAAATGACAGCATTATGGACAAGCTCAAACTGATCGGCGTTGACTTCGCTCAGGGGTACGAAATTCACACACCGGAATGTCTGCACTAATCAGCTGCATGCGCAAGAACACAAGCAAAATCTTGGTATAGTTCAAATGTTAGTATAAGATTTATATAGCAAACCTTCGTTTAGACGGAATAAACTCATGGATCTTGTATTTCCTACCCCTCAAGAGGCTGAAGCTGCTTTCTATGAGGCTTTTCAAAAAGCCAGCCTCGAAGCGATGATGGCCGTATGGGATAATGATGCAGATATTATCTGCGTTCATCCAAATGGCCGTCGTTTGCAGGGCCGCGCAGCAATTTTGGAGAGCTGGCAGCATATTTTCACTAGCGGCGTTGAAATGCGCTTTGAAATTTGCGATGCACAGTACGTTCAAACTGCGCTCACCTCGATTCATACAGTGCATGAATATATCTACATGAATGGTGATCGCAGGCGCCGTGATCCGGTTATTGCCACCAATATTTACAGACTGACGAGCCAGGGATGGCGCTTGATTCTGCACCATGCATCCCTTACACCTGACACAAGCACAGCGGTGGAAATCAACACCCCCTCTTCTTCCACCATTCTCCATTGAACCATAAATCTTTCAAAAGCCCGTTTTGGTTACCAGGCGGGCACCTTCAAACTATCTACCCCTATTTCTTCATTTCTTTTCCACCCTTGATCTACCGCCGGGAAAGACTTGAAACACCGGATGGTGATTTTATTGATCTGGACTGGATGGATGGCCCCCCGGATGCACCGCTGGTTGCTTTATTTCACGGATTGGAAGGCAGTTCACAAGGGCACTATGCCAAAAGCCTGATGCATCATCTGCGTCAGAAAAGCTGGCGGGGGGTAATCCCTCACTTTCGCGGATGCAGTGGGGAACCTAACCGGCTTCCCCGCGCTTACCATTCTGGCGACTCTGATGAAATTGACTGGATTTTGCGGCACCTGCGCACATCAAATCCCAAGAACGCACTTTATGCGGCAGGCGTTTCGCTGGGTGGGAATGCGCTACTGAAATGGCTGGGGGAGCGACAGGAAGAAGCGTTATCCATCATAGATGCTTCAGCTGCTATTTCAGCGCCGCTGGATTTGGCGACGGCTGGACAAGTACTGGATCAGGGTTTCAACAAGGCGACATATACCCGGCATTTCCTGAAAACGCTCAAACAAAAAGCTGAACGCAAATTTCATCTGCATAATATGCAGGTGAATCATGCGGCTATTCAGGCAGCCGCCACACTGTACGCTTTTGATGATGCATTCACCGCGCCACTCCATGGATTTCAGAATGCAGATGATTACTGGCTGAAAGCCAGCAGCAAGCCTTATCTGCCTTATATTCAAGTACCCACATTGGTGATGAATGCGCTCAATGATCCCTTTATGCCAGCCTCATCCCTGCCTGCATCAGATGAAGTGAGCAAGATGGTAACTCTGGAGTATCCCGCAGAAGGCGGTCATGTCGGATTTGTAAGCGGCCCTTTTCCAGGGAATTTAAACTGGTTACCGCAAAGAATCATGGCATTTTTTGAGGAGGTCACTGAGCAACAAAAAATATCAGACTAGGCTGGTTCCCATCCGGAAACGCTATACCCCCTCTCCCTGGCCCTCCTCCATCAAGGGAGAGGGAAAAATAGATGTTTCCGGATGGGAACCAGGCTAGCAGATCAGCTTTTAGCGCGCTGCTTTCCTGCTGCTGCAAAACTTGCAATATACAAAGACACAGCAAAGCCTGCAGCCACCCATACGAACACAGCCATGCCTGACCAGATACCAAAATGGTCAATCTTTTCAGATAATGCAGGTATAAACAATCTTGAAATACCCATGGATGCAACAAACAGACTCACACTTCCAATGGCAAAACTCATCGAGCGCGAGGCGATCACTGCGCGATGATGAGACTGCCTGATAAAGCGGGCAGTGAGCATGCCGTTTACCCCATCCGAAACAATCATGCCACAGGTGAATACAATGCCTGATGCAAACGCATAGAGCTCACCTGAAATCTGAGTAGCTGCAAGAGAAAAGAAGGCCGCATTGCTCATGGTATCGAATGACAAGGCAAACAATGCGCCAATGCCCAGTACGATGACCGGATGCCCGGACTGAATACGCATCCAGCTCTTTAGCCCTACTGGCCTGGCTATCGCATCCTGTCGATTTAATGCGGCATATAAATTCAGCCCCCCCAATACGAGCAATGTCAGAATGGAAACCGCTGCCCCAAACCCCTCCAGCCAATCCGGTAGCGTTATCCGGGAAGGCATCAGCGCAACAACCCCTGCCACCACTGTAACCACCATGCCATGGCCAACGGAAAATAACACACCGCCCCATTTCGCCAGCCAGGGTTTGGTCGTAGCATTAAACCGTGAAAGTCCATCAATAGTCGCCAGATGATCCGGGTCCAGACCATGTTTTATGCCGAATGCAAAGGCCAATGTAAACAATGCAAATGCATCATGAGGTAAAGCCTGCATTATTCCTCCAAAATCAGGAAGGTGGTGATTGTTCCAACACCTGACAAATTCGAGCTGCTAACAGCGTAGAAGGCAGCGCATCTTGCATCTTCATTAAACAGACTGACTTGCCACATCATCCTGCATCAACCCATGGGTTTCAATAAACCTGATCACGACATCCAGACCATGCCCGGTTTTTAAATTGGTAAATACAAAAGGACGCTCGCCGCGCATTTTTTTAGTGTCCCTGTCCATCACTTCCAATGAAGCGCCTACCATGGGGGCGAGATCAATCTTGTTGATCACCAGCAGATCCGATTTGGTAATGCCGGGGCCACCCTTACGGGGTATTTTGTCCCCTGCAGCCACATCAATCACGTAAATCGTCAGATCAGACAATTCCGGGCTAAACGTTGCCGAAAGATTATCGCCGCCGCTTTCTACAAATACAATTTCCAAATTCTGAAAAGTTCGGGTCAACCGGTCTACCGCTTCCAGATTAATGGAGGCATCTTCCCGAATGGCCGTATGTGGACAACCACCTGTTTCCACGCCAATAATCCGCTCCGGTGCCAGCGCCTGATGACTCACCAGAAACTTTGCATCTTCTTCAGTATAAATATCATTCGTGACAACGGCGATGTCGTATTTATCCCGTAATGCCCGGCAAAGGGACAATGTCAGTGCTGTCTTGCCGGAACCCACAGGCCCGCCGATTCCGACGCGTAATGGTTGAGATGATTTCATGAATTTCCTCGTTTCAAGATCTGAAAAGTCTGCTGTATTGTGTTTCATGCTGGCTACTGACTATCGCCAACATCGGGCTAAAATTACTCAGTTCAATATCTTCAAGCTGCATGGCACTTTCTGCCAGTTCTGGCAATTGCTTTCCCAGATTTGCCAGAATGCGCTGGCCGGCAACCTGCCCAAGGGGAACCGTTTTCAATGCCGCGCTTACCTGATTTTCCAGCCAACTCCACAAATAGGCATTCACCGAAGCAACTGCCGGAATACCCCATGCCGCAGCGGCCAGACTGAATGCACAGGGAAACGAAACATCGGATTTCTGGCGCAATATCTCGACGTGCTCCAGTGGCAAATCATCCATCTTTTCAAGCAATCGCACTAGCGAAAACCCCATCTGCAGGGTTTCCGCACGCAATTCAAACGTTTCACGCGAGGTGATAAAAAAATCATTCCAGTAAAGCGCTTGATCTACATCCTGCCGTTCCCAGGCCTGCTGCATTCTTGCCATCAGCGGCGCTTCAAACCCTGCCATACTGGCAAGCAACACATCACCAATCCACTCCCTTGCTGTATCTGCATCATGAACAAGTCCCGTTTCAATGGCGAATTCCAGCCCTTGTGAGTAACTGAATGCCCCCACTGGCAACATCGGACTGGACAATTGCAGAAGGCGTGGCAGTACCAGCAGTGACAATTGCATCATGGGTTACTCACGAATTGATGTATCAGCCCGCCATGCCCTTCGCCATGATGCTTGTGTCCACCGCCATATGCGCCAGCTTCTGGCTCAAACGGTGCCTGCTCTTCTTTCACTTCTGCCCCTAGACCATTCAGCATATCTGCCAGCACATGATCTGCCCCCAGACGCAACCAGCCTTCCCCTACTTCAACGGGTACATGGCGATTGCCAAGATGATAGGCTGCGCGCATTAATTCGACAGGAGAACTGCAGGTTACCTTCAGCACTGTTTCAGGAGCAGCTACCACTTTGATCACTCTGCCGTCGTTTCCCTTTAGATGATCTCCTCCCCTCAGGACTGCCCCTCGCTCCAGAAAAAGCCCTACTTCTTCACCTGAAGCAAGCCGGGTTCGCAAGCGACTTTTCTGGCGCAGATCAAATGGCAACACCAGTTCTTCATCATGGTTTGCCTGGGGTTCACAGCGAACTTCAACGATTAACATAAATTAGAACAGAAAGTAACGTTGCGCCATAGGCAGGATATAAGCCGGTTCACACGTTAGCAACTCACCATCGGCCTTAACAAGGTAGGTTTCCGGATCCACATCAATATGCGGTGCGTAATTGTTGTGAATCATATCGGCCTTGCGTACATTGCGGGTATTTTTTACGGCAGAAATCATTTTCTTTAATCCCAGCTTTTCGGCTATCCCATCATCCAGCGCAGCCTGGGAGACAAACGTAATGGAAGTTGCCGCACAGGCCAGACCATAGCTGCCAAACATGGGACGATAGTGCACCGGTTGCGGCGTAGGGATAGAACCATTAGGATCACCCATAGCAGCTGCCGCAATCATGCCACCTTTCAAAATCAGCGATGGCTTCACGCCAAAGAATGCGGGTTTCCACAACACCATATCCGCCCATTTACCCGCTTCAATGGAACCTACCTCGTGGGAAATGCCATGGGTAAGCGCTGGATTGATCGTGTATTTTGCCAAATAACGCTTTACACGAAAATTGTCATTCTCGGTTGAATCCTCTGGTAGCGGCCCGCGTTGCACTTTCATTTTATGTGCAGTCTGCCAGCAGCGAATAATCACTTCGCCTACTCGCCCCATAGCCTGAGAATCTGAAGAAATCATACTGAAAGCACCCAGGTCATGCAGAATATCTTCTGCAGCGATGGTTTCCCGGCGAATGCGTGACTCTGCAAACGCCACGTCTTCCGCAATGGAGGCATCCAGATGGTGGCACACCATAAGCATGTCCAGATGTTCATCAATGGTATTCACCGTGTACGGCCGGGTGGGATTGGTACTGGAAGGCAGCACGTTCTGCTCACCACAGGCCTTGATGATATCGGGCGCATGCCCACCCCCCGCTCCTTCTGTGTGATAGGTATGTATTGTCCGCCCCTTGAATGCCGCGAGGGTGGTTTCCACAAACCCGGATTCATTCAAGGTGTCGGTATGGATAGCCACCTGCACATCCATTTCATCTGCAACAGACAGGCAGTTATCAATGGCTGACGGCGTTGTGCCCCAGTCTTCATGCAATTTCAGACCAATGGCCCCGGCTCGAACCTGCTCGCGCAACGGTTCAGGCAGGCTGGCATTCCCTTTGCCAAGAAATCCCAGATTCATGGGGAAGGCTTCCGCAGCTTCCAGCATACGCGCCATATGCCATGGTCCCGGCGTGCAGGTAGTGGCGTTTGTACCTGTCGCCGGACCCGTGCCACCACCCAGCATAGTGGTCACACCAGACATCAGGGCTTCTTCAATCTGCTGAGGACAAATAAAGTGTATATGCGAATCAATGCCCCCGGCTGTCACAATCATGCCTTCGCCCGCGATAATTTCTGTGCCGGCACCGATCACGATCGTGACAGCGGGCTGAATATCTGGGTTGCCTGCCTTGCCGATAGCGGCAATACGACCTGACTTGATGCCAATGTCGGCTTTCACAATACCCCAATGATCCACAATCAGCGCATTGGTAATGACTGTATCTGCCACGTCTGCAGCACAATGCTGCCCTTGCCCCATACCATCACGAATAACTTTGCCACCGCCGAATTTCACTTCCTCGCCATACACCGTAAAATCTTTTTCCACTTCAATCCACAATTCCGTATCGGCAAGCCGAACCCGATCCCCAACGGTGGGGCCAAACATTTCCGCATAAGCCTGCCGCGATATTTTGAGACTCATTATAATTCCCCCATCACGGCACCGGCAAAGCCATACACTTTCCGGTCACCGGCTAATTTCACCAATTCAACCGTTCGTTCCTGCCCCGGTTCAAATCGTACTGCTGTGCCTGCGGGGATATTAAGACGGAAGCCATAGGCCATTTCCCGCTCGAATTTGAGTGCCTGATTAGTCTCATAAAAATGATAATGCGAACCCACCTGTATTGGGCGGTCGCCGCTATTGGCCACTTTTACAATGCATGTTTCGCGCCCGACGTTCAACTCGATATCGCCCTCTACAATTTTCATTTCACCAGGAATCATCGTGACCTCTCAAGGAATGGGGTGATGAACGGTTACCAGTTTGGTGCCATCAGGGAATGTCGCTTCAACCTGAATTTCCGGAATCAGTTCAGAAATGCCATCCATAACGTCATTGCGAGCGAGCAGGGTTGCGCCATAACTCATTAGCTCTGCCACGGTTTTTCCCTCACGAGCGCCTTCCATGATGGCTGAGGAAATATAGGCAACGGCTTCTGGATAGTTGAGCTTCAGCCCCTTTGCCTTGCGACGCTCAGCCAGTAATCCGGCGGTAAAAATCAGCAGTTTGTCTTTTTCACGCGGTGTCAGTTCCATAAATTTCCTTATGTATTCCAGATTCTTGGCGGGCATGGCCCATGCCCTGAAACAGCATGCCGAAGCACTTTCCACACAGCAATAAAATATTGCCTGGCTCTTTCAGAAGAAAACCCAAGGTAGCGAATCGCTACCACATTACCGATTCTGGTTATTCCTGATACACCACCGTAATCGCTATCAACATGAATTTCTCGCACTTCACTCAGCAACGCATCGCTCATCAGAAAACCCGCAATGAGAAAGGTGCCGGAAACAGTCCTGTTCGCCAATCCAGACAGGGAAGAGAGCAGCCTGTCGCCTCCTTTGAGAAAGGCGTACTCGCCCCATATACGTTTTCCCTGAGTGTAGATCTCCGTTTCCTGCCGCAATTTACCGTGACTGAATTTTTCACCGGAAGCGGTGCGACCATAGCACACAATTTCCCACCCCATATAACGGGCATCTTCTTCCAGATCTATGTGCGTTTTCCAGTTCCCATCTGCACCATCAAACAGAATCGTTTCCTGTGGCAGCCATTCCAGCACGCTTCCTTTTTCAACCTTGAATTGCAAACTCTGGCTGGCAGATCTGCCAGCGCTTTTATACCATTTTCCGGCACCTGGCGTAGTTAACAGGGCATGACTACCCGTCCTGGCAATCGCCTCAATAGTCAAACAATCTCCCCCGGCAACACCACCCGGAGGATGAAGAATGATGGCATGACAGACTGACCGATGCTCCGGATACAGTGCCTTTTGCACCCTTAAAGGGCCTTTGTGCAAACGGCGAACCAGCACGGTTTCTCCTGCTTCATTCTGCGCAAACTGAAGCTGCAGTAAGGCCTCCCAACCGCCATGTAAGGCCATAACTGCACTCATACTGCTAGTAAACCTTGTACATTCTCAGCTTCCATTTCCGATCCGGGACCGCTTTTAATCACTTCCCCCCGTTGCATCACCACATAATAATCCGCCAGAGTATGTGCAAAATCATAATACTGCTCAACCAGCAGAATGCCCATGTCCCCGCGCTTTGCCAACGACTGGATGACACGCTCAATATCCTTGATGATGGAAGGCTGTATACCCTCAGTCGGCTCATCGAGAATCAGCAGTTTCGGTCGCATGGCCAAAGCACGACCAATCGCTAACTGTTGTTGCTGACCACCTGAAAGATCTCCCCCTCTTCTATGCATCATTTCCTTCAAGACGGGAAACATTTCGAAAATTTCAGCGGGAATGGTTTTGCTGTCTTTGCCCTTTAAACCTGCCAGCCCCATTCTTAAATTTTCTTCTACGGTCAGCCTTGGAAATATTTCACGGCCTTGCGGCACATAGGCCATCCCTGATTTTGCCCTTTCATGAGGATGTAGAGACGTAATATTATGGCCTTCAAGTTCAACAGTGCCAGACTTGACGGGCAGCACCCCCATAAGGCACTTCAACAAAGTGCTTTTACCTACACCATTGCGGCCCAGCAAACAGGTGACAGCCCCTTTCTCTACATGTAATCCCACATCGCGCAATGTGTGACTGCCACCATAATATTGATTGATTCCTGTTACATTTAGCATGATTAGCGTCCCAGATACACTTCAATTACCCGTTCATCATTCTGCACCTTGTCCATGCTCCCCTCAGCGAGAACACTGCCTTCATGCAAAACCGTCACTGTTCGCGCAATCGCCCCTACAAATTCCATATCATGCTCAACCACTACAATAGAATGCTGTCCAGCAAGCTCATTCAACAATTCTGCCGTTCGTTCCGTTTCAAAATCCGTCATCCCGGCAACCGGCTCATCCAGAAGCAGCAATTTAGGTTCCTGCATCAACAGCATGCCAATTTCCAGCCATTGTTTCTGACCGTGGGCAAGTAATCCAGCTGGCAACTTTGCTTTATCCGACAGCTTGATCAACGTCAGAATTTCTCCAATTCGGCTTTTTTCCTCACCTCTCAACTTTGCGAAAAAGCTGTGCCAGACTCGCTTGTCGGTTTTCATCGCCAATTCCAGATTTTCAAACACAGTATGATGTTCGAACACACTGGGTTTCTGAAATTTACGACCAATGCCTGCGTGGGCGATTTCCGGTTCAGTAAGCTTGGTGAGATCGATTGTCTGGCCAAAAAACGCTGTACCCGAATCCTGCCGTGTTTTACCTGTTATCACATCCATCATAGTCGTTTTTCCAGCACCATTCGGGCCAATGATGCAGCGCAACTCCCCCGCTTCAATAGTCAGACTAAGATTATTAAGCGCCTTGAAACCATCGAAACTCACTGAAATGCTGTCCAGATAAAGAATAGGTCCGTGGGATACATCCAGCTCTCCTGACTTAAAAATTCTGCCAGGACCGCTACCTATATCATCCCACCCATCCCTTTCTTTTTTTGCTTCTGCGCTCATTTTAACCTCGCTTTCATTTGCTGCACCAACCCAACCACACCTGCGGGCATGTACAGGGTGACACCTACAAACAGCAACCCAAGGAAATACAGCCAGTATTCAGGGAAAGCAACTGTAAACCAGCTCTTTGCACCGTTCACAATCCCGGCACCCAGCAAAGGACCGATCAATGTACCGCGTCCGCCCACTGCTGCCCAGATGGCTATCTCGATTGAATTTGCCGGAGACATTTCGCTGGGATTGATAATTCCCACTTGCGGTACATAAAGCGCGCCTGCAATCCCGCACAGAATTGCAGAAAACGTCCACACAAAGAGTTTGTAGCCAAGAGGATTATAGCCACAGAACATGAGTCGGCTTTCATGATCGCGAATGGCCGCCAGCACTCTCCCCAGTTTGGATATCACAATATAGCGTGAAGTCAGCAAAGCCGTTATGACAAACAAACCCGTTGCCATGAACAGCCCCGTTTTGGTTGATGAGTCTGCCAATGCAAATCCCAGAATTCGCTTGAAATCCGTAAAGCCGTTATTCCCCCCAAAGCCCGTTTCGTTCCTGAAGAATAACAGCATGAAGGCGAAAGTCAGTGCCTGCGTAATAATTGAAAAATACACACCCTTGATCCGTGAACGGAACGCAAAATAACCAAACACAAATGCCAGCACACCTGGCACCACTACAACCATCAGCGCTGCAAACCAGAAATGGTCAGATCCAAACCAGTACCAGGGAAGCTCTTTCCAATCCAGAAACACCATGAAATCAGGCAAGTTGCTGTGATACTGGCCTTCTGTGCCGATCATCCGCATCAGGTACATTCCCATTGCATACCCGCCCAAGGCAAAAAACAACCCATGCCCCAGACTGAGAATACCTGCATACCCCCATATCAGATCCATAGCCAGAGCTACCACCGCATAACACATAATCTTGCCCATGAGCGATACGCTGTAATCTGAAATGTGCATGGAATGAGAAGCTGGCAATCCCAGATTCAGAAAAGGGACCACAACCAGCACGGCAAGGCTGAACAGGATTAAAGCCAGCCAACCCTTTACGCCATATAATTTTGTAATTGTTGACATATTAGTGCTCCACTACCCGGCCCTTCAGTGCAAACAAGCCTTGAGGACGACGCTGAATAAAGATGATGATGAACAGTAAAATCAGAATTTTTGCCATTACCGGACCAGAGAATGGTTCCAGAAACTTGTTCAGCACTCCCAGGCCCAATGCACCGGAAACAGTACCTGCAAGTTGTCCAACCCCACCCAGCACCACCACCATGAAGGAATCCACAATATAGCTTTGCCCCAAATCCGGGCCCACGTTACCAATCTGCGATAATGCACACCCGCCCAGCCCTGCAATACCGGAACCCAGCCCAAACGTCCACATATCAATATTCCGGGTAGGTACGCCGAGACAATCAGCCATTTTTCTGTTCTGCGTCACTGCTCTCACAAACAGTCCAAGGCGTGTACGGTTTAGCAGCAGCCAAACAAGCAGCAACACAAAAAAGGCAAATCCGATGATCACAATTCGGTTATAAGGCAACACCAGATTACTGGCCATATCAATCCCACCTGACATCCAGCTTGGGTTCACTACTTCCACATTCTGTGCACCAAAAATATTTCGTACTGTCTGAATCAATAGCAGGCTGATACCCCATGTGGCCAACAACGTTTCCAGGGGGCGTCCATACAGATGACGGATAACAGTTCGCTCCAGCACCATTCCCACCATGGCCGCTACAATAAAAGAAGCAGGCACTGCCGCAATCAGGTAGGCATCAAAGCTTGATGGAAAATACTGTTTGAAAAACAACTGAACCAGAAAGGTTGTGTATGCACCAATCATCAACAATTCCCCATGGGCCATATTGATGACACCCATTAACCCATAGGTAATAGCCAAACCGAGGGCCGCAAGCAGCAATATGCTACCTAAACTTATGCCACTGAAAACCCTGCCCAGATATTCCATTCTGGTCAGTCTGCTCTTGATTTTTGCCAGCGCATCTTTTGCTGCGTCACGCACGCGTTCATCAGGCTCTATAAACTGACCATCCGCATTCTTGTCCACAAAGGGTTTCAATAATCTCCTGGTACTGGACTGATCGCTCTCAGCAAGAATGCCGATTGCCTTTAAACGTACATTTACATCCACATCCTTTAACTGGATACTGGCTTCAACCAGCCCTAAAGCAGCTTTGATTTCCGTATCTTTCTCTTTTAACAATGCCTTTTGAACGGCAGGGAGCAAATTAATATCTGCCTTATCCAGCAGCTCATTTGCAGCAGCCAGACGTTTCCTTTTCTCACCAGAAACCAGTTGCAGGGTGGCCAAAGCAGCATCCAG
>JAYVLG010000109.1:0-51334 GCA_043759595.1 Sulfurirhabdus sp.
ATTTCGTTCACCGTCTTGACACCACGGATCGCTTCAAGCGCTACCTTGGCCTTGAACTCACCAGTAAAATTCTTACGCTTCGTTTCACTCACAACCTGCCCCTCTTTACAGCAGGTTACCATCTTAATTCAATGTCCGAATATTGGGGTCCACTATATTGCGAGTATTGCGCGCCGTCGTAAAGCTTAATCTTAAATAATGTTGTCACGAATATTCGATGCATCACACTATGGTGATGGTATAAAAATCATGACGACATTTTCTGGAAAATTGGAATCCTTTACCTTTAAAATGTTGCTAGTTAGTTCTCATCCGGAAACGCTGTAACTCCCTCTCCCCTTGTGGGAGAGGGTTGGGGAGAGGGGGTGGATTTCAAGGCATTACCACCCTCTCCCTAGCCCTCCCCCATCCAGGGGGAGGGGAAAAACAGATGTTTCCAGATGATAACTAGTTAAATTCTACCAGCGAATGCTTGTTTTTATCATAAAGCCGGCATTTGGATTGTTGGGTAGTCAGTGTGTTGCGAGAGCATGAATCAGGTCGAAATGTTTTGTTTGCGTGTCTTTACTTTCTGATCATTATTAAGTTAGACCTGATTTTTTTGATCGTTATTCTTTCTTTTTCAATACACAGAGACAACCCTCGACAGGAATGCCGTTTTGTTTTCTGAGAATGGTGGGAACCAATTTAAGTAAATTAAAGTTGTATTGTTCACAAAGTTTTTTTATGTAGTCAACAGAGTGTAAATACCTTCCGTATTGGCCGAGTAGAAAATCATGCGAATCATCGCAGTGCACTTCTATTGAAAAAGCAAAAACACTTTTGGGACGAAGTATTCTGCAGGATTGCTCGAAAATTATTGAAAGCTTTCCTATGTAGATAAACACATCAGTAGCGACCACAAGATCGTAATGGGCTGATTTTGCGCTTACAATAAAATCTATTAGATCGGTAGTGTGAAGAAAATCATAAATTCCTCGTTCTCGCGCTTTTTCGATCATTTTGGGTGAAAGATCAAGCCCAGTTAATTGATGTTTAATTGATTGCACTTTTAGACCAAATAAACCTGTGCCGCATCCTATATCAAGAATGTCTAAGCCGATTGGTGGGCATTCGTCGAAGGACTGTTTAATGAGACTGGCTAGTTCCTCTGGTGTATGATATTCAAGCTTTTCTACCAAATGCTGGTCGAAAGTAGAGGCGTAAAAGTCAAAGGTTTCGCGTACGTATACAGGTGGCGCGCGTTCGCTATTAATTTGCTCAAGTGCATTTAATTTATGACGGGTGCTTTCATCCTCGGGGTCCAGTTCAAGTATTTTTCGATAGCAAGATGCTGCTTCTGTCCGATTGCCATTGGTCTCATAAATAAATGCAAGATTATTATATAAAGCTGATACACCCGGTTGGAGAGTTATGGCTTGTTGGTAATGCTGGATAGCTTCGTTTAGCTGACCATTTGCGCGTAGGGTAATGCCAATTTGACAAAGCAGAGATGGGTTGTCAGGTGCAAATGTTTGCGCCTCACGATAAATAGCAAGCGCCCCCTCAAAATTATGCTGACGATGCAGGGTTTCGCCAAGTATCAAATAAGCATCAAGATATGCGGGATTGAGAGTAATTGCATTTTTGAATCGTTTAAGTGCATCGTCTGGCTTGTTTTGTTCGAGTAATGTCATTCCAATGTTGCGTTCTGCTTCAGGAAAATTGGGCTGAAGTGAAATTGCTTTTTGGTAGGTAGAAATAGCTTCATCCAGTTTGCTCATGGCACGGCATACTTCGCCAAGATTATTGTAAAAACCGGAAATATTAGGATTGAGAGTAATTGCTTTTTTTATTAATTGATAAGCTATCTCATGTTTGCCAAACTGGTGCATAACAACTCCATGCAAATGCAGTGCATCGATGTGGTCTGGTTGCTTTTGTAATATAAGCTGATAGATTTCTGAAGCTTTGCGTAGTTGTCCTAGCTGATGATGTTGAATAGCGATCTGCAGTCCATTTTGTATGGGAACGGTGCCTCTTTCTGGCAGGTTCAGCATTGTGTTTTTGCTTGCTCGATGAGTGGTTAATTCTGAAGTGTTGATCTTGCCTGCGCAACACTGTTTAAATTTTTTACCACTTCCGCATGGGCAAGGTTGATTTCTGCTAGGGGTTAACATGTTTTTAAACCTGAACTATTATTTGCAAAATCATGCAATTGTAATTGAATTTGGCATATTCAATAACTATATTATGAATTCGACTGTTTTTTCGGTTGCGTTACACTGGTAGCGCTATTGGAGGCACTCAATTCTATCTTGATAGAATATTGTTCGTAAATTGAGTGTATGGTCAGCATATTGAAATGCTGTAAAAATCCAGGGGTATCTTGAATTTCAAATACCTAAAGTCAGTACTTTAGGTTATCTCTCAACTGTGCGCGAGGTTCACTTTATGTTAGCTGGGCTTTGATACAAACCGTTCCCACATGGATAAGTACGCTGTTTCCATGGTGCGTGCAAGATCTTCACCATTACACAAGGGTGATTGTGCCATTCTTCTGCGAAGATTTTCTCGTAGATCTGCTCGTCGTGAAGAATCGTGAGCCAGCGACAGTGCCTTTTCAATATACTCTTCTTGACTGTAGGTGATCAGGTCTTCCAGGCCAATAGCTGCAAGCTTGCTTGCGCTGATGCGCTCAACATAGCGTTTCCCCGCTAGTGTTATCACAGGGACTCCCATCCAGAGCGCTTGCGCCGTTGTCGTGCCTCCCGTTCGTGGGAAAGTGTCCAAAACGATATCCACTTCAGCATAGGTGGCATAATATTCTTTATAGGGTACCCCTTTACGTAGTATTAGCCGATTTTGAGTAATGCCATGGCTTGCAAACTTTTCTGCGAGTAGTGATTGGATTTTGGTTTCGCCCAGAGGTCTGGCCATCACCAGAAGAAAACTTTCAGGAAGTTTATGTAAAATCTGGCTCCATGTTTTAATTACTTCGGTTGTTAGTTTTGAAAGGTTGCTGAAGGAACCGAAAACAATCGGTTTGTCAGAAGTGTTGCGTGGAGATACATCAGGCGCTAATTCGGGTGGCTGGTAGCAAACCCAGCATCGTGGTAAGCGATATATAATTTCTGTAGATTGTTCCAAGGTGTTCAGTGGGTGGAGTACTTCATCGGTGATCCAGTAATCCATGGTTGCTAAGCCAGTGGGGGCAAAGAAACCCAGATAGGTAACTTGTACTGGCGCTGGCTTATAGGTAAATGCCTTCAGCCGATTACCTGCAGTGTGCCCTGTCAGGTCCACCAAAATATCAATGCCATCCTCATGGATAAGTTTTGCCAGTTCCGCGTCATTTTTATCACCAACGAATCGCCAATGCTCGGCGGTTTCACGCATACGTTGTGTAGTAGCATCTGATTGAGCTTCTAAAAAACTGGCGTAGCAAAAAATCTCAAAGTGAGTACGGTCGTGAGCAGAAAGAAGTGGCTCAAAGAAGAAACTAACCACATGCGTGCGTAGGTGAGGAGAAACATAACCAATTCGAAGCCGATGCCCAGATTTATCCGATGTTAAACGCTTTGGTAGGGGATGCAGGCGCCCTTCTTGCCCATGCATGTTATCCCACTGTCGCAATGCTTCGAGCATTTTATCGAAAGGTAATTTAGCTCTTGCCGCAAGTGTAAACAGTATATTGCTATGCAAATGCTTATCGTTTGGTTTCAATTCAAGCGCGCGGCTATAACTTGCTTCGGCCTCCTCAACGCAGCCAGTCTCAAGGAGTATATTTCCACGGTTATAGTGGGCATCCGCGTGCTTAGGCATGAGTGAGATTGCCTTTTCACAGGCTTCTAACGCTTCATCCAGGCGGCGCAGTTTCTTTAATGCGTCTCCGCGGCAGTTGTGGGCGTGGGCGTAATCCGGCACGAGCTGAATTGCCCTATCGCAAGCCACCATAGCTTCTTCGGGTCTGCCCGTATTAACCAGTACTACAGCTAAATTATTGTATGCTCTAGCATGGGATGGGTCTAACGCGATCACACGACGAAAACTATCTTCAGCTTCAATACCACGTCCAGCAGCCAACAATGAAGCACCCTTCGCCCAGAGCGCGTCAATATATTGTGGTCTGAGTTGTAAAGCTTTGTCATAGGCCGCAAGCGCAGCCTCCAAACGTCCCGAATCCCTGAGCACATTTCCACAATTAAAATGCGCTTCAGGAAAATTCGGGGTGAGCTGAATTGCGCGTTCACAGGCACATAGTGCTTCATCTAAGCGTCCTTCAGTATGTAACGCATAACAATAATTGTTATGGTACATTGCGGCGTTAGGGTTGTGTTGAATTGCCTGCGCAATTAATCGGATAGCCAAATCATGCTGCCCGCGTTGGATTGCAATGACGCCTAATAGGTGCTTTGCGTCAGCATGAGTAGGGTTCAGCTTCAGGATTTTTTGGAACACTGCCTCTGCTTCAGTAAGTCTCCCATGTTGAAGATTAGTGATTGCTTGTCCTAAGCGTGTGTTAATTCCTTCATCATTGTGTTTCATGAAGTATGTAGACCCCTTATTCTACTGAAAATCATCCGATTATAAAACAAACTCAGCTATCCATACGTGATGCTGTGGACAAGCGCCTGTTTCAAAAATTTTTGTTTGTTAGGTTCTGGATTGATGGTAAGGGTTGGAGTGAAGGTGTCGCGTCCCATAAATGTTATTGTAATGTTTTGAATATTTTTTAAGTTATTGGCTCGTACTTGCTTAAATGCAAAGCATACCTCAGGAATTGTAGTAAATATTTGTGTATTTTTAAATTGCATAAGTCATATGTCGAAAATTTTTACATGAATTCTAGTGGTAAAATAACAAAGAAATGACTGTATTTTAAAACTCAAAATGCTGGATGGGTTTTAATTAATTGTATTTGTTGCGATTGAGATACTCTAATTTATTGATAATATTAATTATTTGTAAGCTATTTTCAAAGTTCTTCTGTTTTTCATAGGGGGTCAACAAGAGCTTTTGAGCTTTATGCGCGCAGAATAATATAAAGAATTTTTGTCGAAATAATTTACACAATTATTCCTTAAATTTTGATAGTTGAACAATGGGTATCGTAACTCAATGTAATATAAAGAATCGGTTTTTCTGGTATGAAAATTGCTTAAACTAACGTATTGATTCAAAGTGCTTTGGCTGCATAGGTTTTTAGATTTGCAAGATTTAGTCAAACATTATTGACTAACAAAGTTTAACGTGATGAATAAGAAATGATAACGGAGGAAGTATGACAATAAATAAACATGAATATTTTGGTGCGTGTGGTCTGATTATGAAAGCGCCTGCTGTATTGGCGGTTTGTTGCATTGGGATGCTAATGGGATCTAATGCTCAAGCGTCATCTTATTCAGTTGCAACTAACACAATAAGTAATTTTGGAATGTCATTTTCTCCATCTACCAGTTTTTCTGGTTTTACCTTTTCATCAGATACGGCTGCTCAGAATAATACCGGTACGGGTAATGCGGCGACAATGGACGCTGCGGCTTCGTGTATTGGCTGTAGTTATAACAATTCCTTTGTTGCTCACGGCATGGGATCAGACTATGCATATGGAGATGCGCGAATTACAAATAGTAACGTTTTGCTTGGAACCGGCAGTGCTTCTGTGATTGGTGAGTCATCTGTGTCTAGTGGTGTAGGCTCTGGATCCGGGATCAATACAATGGTTGGATTTTTCTCGATATCTGGACCAACAAACGTGAATTTTGGTTTTGATGCTACGCCATACATGCTGAGCCAAATTACATCTGGTGGGGTGGCGTCTGTAGCAAATATCAACATGACAATTACGATTAGCAATCTGCTGACTAATCAAACTGTTTTTTCTTGGGCACCCAATGGTGCTCTGGATGCGGGCGAGACATCTGATGCTTTTAACCTCAATTGGGGGTTAGGACAGGTTAATAATGGCAGTTCGGTTTTTAATCCGGGAACTGGGCATTTTGCTTCGATTGTTAACTTGACCGCTAGTGGCCCTTATAGTTTGAATATAACCATGAAGGATTCGGTTTTTGTTAGCGCGGTACCTGTTCCTGCAGCATTATGGTTACTTGGTTCTGGTTTGATTGGTTTAGTTGGATTTGCACGAAAAAACATAGCCTAAAAAATATTTGTCGAAAATTTTTACACTATATGAATGTGGTGCCGTGTGGGTGTTATTATGGCATAACGTTTTTGATTAGTTGTCGAACGATTATTTTAAGCTGTGTCACTTTAACTTGTTTAAGTTGAATATTTTTGAATTCGATTTTTAAATAAATGGGGGCGCCCAAAATGCGCTTAAAATACTCAAATGATAATTGAGCATAATGTTTTACGAAAAGTTGTTGGCGCGGCGTTTACGTTATTGATAACGTTAGGTTATGCTGATCAAGTTACAGCAGGGGCAATTGCCACATCCTCCACGACGCTTTCTAATTTTAATATCGGCTTCTCTATTCCAAATGCAGTAAGTTTTTCAGGATTTTCGAGTGGCTCGGCATCGATTTCCGCGCCACCAGGGCCGTATGGTGGTGCTGTTGCTATGGGGCAAGCATCGGATAACGGAGCTGGTTTTGGTAATAATACTTGGGTAGGAACTTTTTTTGTAACTGCGCCAACATCCGTTGCAATGAGTTTTGATGCTGATTCAAGTATGCTTGCTAGTTTAACGCTTGGTGGTTTAGTTGCAGCTTCAAATCTCAATATGACGATCAGTATTAATGATCTTGCTGCTAATTCATCGGTATTTTCATGGGCACCAAATGGAATAGTGGATGTGATAGTGGGTGGTGCTGAAACAGTGGATGCTTTTGACCTGAATCATGGAATAAGTCAGTTTGGTTCCTTGGGTACGACATCATTTCAACCTGGGATTGGGCAGTTTGCTGCTAGTACCGGATTATTGGCACCGGGGCTTTATTTAATGAATATATCTATGTCCAATTCTGTCTTTGTGTCTTCCGGTGGTTTGCCGCCTAATGCGGTTCCAGAACCTTCGGCAGTTTGGTTGCTTGTTATTGGTTTTTTTGCGTTATTGATTTCCCGTCGCCAATTTATGATTTAAAATTCTGTTTGCTAATGTGTGTAAAAAGCCAGTTATATAACTGGCTTTTTTAATTTTTACGTGGCTACATTTACATCTATTTATATCTGTTTTTGCACTATTGTTTTTTTATTTGTATTGATAATGATGTGGAGCCTCGAACATTGTTGATTAATATCTGGTTAATTGTTCTGTAATATAAATAATGGTATTAAGCTACTATATGCGGTATTCTTTTTTAATATGTCAGGCATGATGCAATTAAAACTAATATTTCAAAAGTTGTTCAAGGTAAATGGGGTTTCGCTGTTATCTGGTGGATTGATCATGATGTTTTGCTGGTTGCTTGCGCAGTGGACGTGGGTGATTTTTTCACCTAAACCTGGGCATCCGGATGCTGGTAAATTTGAATTAACTGCTACCGATGCTTTGAGTTCAAATATTGTTGGCAACCTTTTCGGGGAGGGCGACAAGGTAAACAACACTGTTGCTAAAAGGACTGAAACATCATTTAATTTGAGACTACGAGGTGTTTTTGCATCGACTGGTTCTTTGCCAGCCTTTGCGATTTTGAGCGTGGATGGAAAGTTGGACCTGCCTGTAAAGGAAGGGGATGAAATAGAAACTGGTTTGTTGCTTGAAGCTGTTTACCCTGATTATGTTCATCTTCGCCATAATGGGGTGTTAGAGCGACTGGATTTGGATTCGCAATCAGGTGGTCTTAAAAGTGCCCCGAATTTATCTGTATTTAAATTGGATGTCCAATCTCGCGGAAAAGGAAATTATGGTATTTCAAAAAATGAGCTAAATCAGGCTTTGCAGAATCCAAATCAGTTGTCACAATTGGGTGGGTTTTCGTCTCAGCCTGGGAAAGAGGGTATGGTAGTGTTTTTTGCACCCACTGGCACACTCGCGAATAAGTTAGGGCTGCAGCAAGGGGACGTTGTTTTACGTGTCAATGGACAATCAGTTAATAATAATGGGGATATTAATCACATCTATCAGCAGTTGCAAAATCTAAGGCAAGTCAGGTTAGAAGGTTTGCGGAGCGGTGGGCCTCTTCAGTTAAATTATGAGATTCAATAATAAAGTAGGCAGTAGGGGGAGTGGTATGCGGAAAGTTTTTTTGTGGGCTAAGTTGACTCTTTGTTCCATTTTGTGCTGTTTGTGGGTGACTGCTGTTAGTGCAGAAGAAGAGCAAGTTACACTGAACTTTGTAAATGCAGATATTGAGTCAGTGGTAAAAGCGGTTGGCGTGATCACTGGAAAGAATTTTGTGATTGATCCTCGTGTCAAAGGAACCATCAATATTGTTTCCTCTAAACCTGTTCCCCGTAATTTGACTTACCAGATATTGTTGTCCGCACTCCGTTTGCAGGGATTCGCAGCGGTTGAAGGTCAGGGGGTTGTGAAGATTCTTCCTGAGGCGGATGCGAAGCAAAATTTTAGTGTGACATCTGGAAAAACGTTAACGACCAGTGGCGATAAGATCGTTACACAAGTCTATCCTCTTCAATATGAGTCAGCAGCGCAATTAGTCCCCGTGCTTCGTCCATTGATTGGCCCCAATAATTCTATTTCTGCTTACCCCAATACCAATACCTTGGTGATTACGGATTATGCCGATAACGTTAAACGAATCAATAAAATCATCGATTCAATTGATCAGCCAAGTGGAAGTGAGCTGACCATTATCAAATTGCAATATGCATCTGCTTTGGATATGGCACAGCAGCTTAGTCGTTTGATAAGCGAGGGTTCTGGGGTGCCAGTAGCGCCTGGCGCTCCGGCTGGTGCGGGGCAGCAATTTGTTGTTTCGGCTGATGTACGCAGCAATAGTTTGCTTATTCGCTCCAGTAATCCGGCACAGTTAACCCGTTTGCGCAGTTTGGTGAGACAGATGGATGTGCCGACAAGTGAGTCAGGTAATATGCATGTCGTGTATTTGCGTAATGCTGAAGCAGGGAAGTTGGCGGAAACGCTTCGTGCCGTTCTATCTGGTGAGGTGAAGAGTGCTCAGGTTGCAGGTGTTGTTGCAGGGCAGCCCGGCTTGCCTCAGTCTTCCCTTGGAACAGGGATTATTCAGGCGGATACGGCTACCAATTCGCTCATTATTACTGCGCCAGATAATGTTTATAATTCGCTGCGTTCTGTTATTGATAAGCTGGATGCCAGGCGTGCGCAGGTTTTTGTTGAAGCGTTAATCGCTGAAATAACTATAGACAAAGCAGCTGAATTTGGCATTCAATGGCAAGCGCCGCTTGGCAGTGGCGGTAACAATAGTGCAGTAGTTGCCGGGGTAAATTTTGGATCAGGTGGTTCTAATATTGCCAATTTGTCTACTGGGACTGTTTTGCCTTCTGCTGGTTTGAATTTGGGCTTGCTGCAAAGATTGACGATAGGCGGTAAGGAGATTGTTGGGTTAACCGCTCTGGCACGCGCTCTTGAATCTGATGTGAATGCGAATATCCTCTCCACCCCAAATCTGCTGACGATGGATAATGAAGAGGCAAAAATCGTTATCGGTAAAAATGTGCCTTTTATTACGGGTAGTTATGCCCAAGCGGCATCATCAACAGGTGGCGCAGTGACAGTGAATCCTTTCCAGACAATTGAGCGAAAAGATGTGGGCTTAACGCTAAAGATTAAACCGCAAGTGGCTGAAGGGGGAACTGTAAAGCTGCAGATTATGCAGGAGGCTTCCAGTATTCAGGATACGACCAACCAGGCTGGTATTATCACTAATAAGCGCTCTATTGAATCAACTGTGTTGGTGAATGATGGTCAAACGATTGTATTGGGCGGTTTGATTCAGGATGATGTTCAGGATGGTGTGGATAAGGTACCTGGTTTAGGTGATATACCGGTTTTCGGCAGTTTGTTCAAGTACGAAAAGCGTAAGCATGTGAAAACCAATTTGATGGTTTTTATCAGACCCATCATTATACGAAATGCCATTGCATCTGACTCATTAACTGGCGACCGGTATGACTATATCCGAAATGTTCAAGGGCAGGCAAAATTGAAATCGCATTTGTTCTTGCCGGATGTTGCTAATCCTCAGCTACCTGAGCGCAAGGTTAATCAAATTGCAGTCGAAGGCGATCAAGCCGGAGTGATCAAAGGTGCAGATGTGCCAAAAATTGAGGTAATTCATTAGGCCATTTATTTGCTCTAATGACCTCAAGACTTATTACATCATTTTATATCTATGCTTAATCAAAATTTATCCACGCCTGATCCCAAGGTAACTGGATTGCTTCCTTATCATATTGCCAAGAGTAAAGGTGTGATTGCAGTCCGCCAGATCGGCTATGAAATCGAAGTGTGGGTACGGAATGGTTTGCAGGCTGAAACGCTGGCTGAGACTCGCAGAATTCTGGGAAAGCCCCTGCATCCTGTGGTGTTGGAGCCAGCAGTTTTTGAGCAATGCCTGACATTGGCCTATGCAAGTCCGGATGACCATGCGGCGCGTTTAATGGGCGATATGGAGCAGGATTTTGATCTGCAGCAACTTTCGCAGGAATTACCTGTTATAGGCGATTTGCTGGAAGCGGAAGATAATGCGCCGATAATTCGTCTGATCAATGCCTTGCTAACCCAGGCGTTGAGGGAAAATGCTTCCGATATCCATATTGAACCTTATGAAACCCGATCGGTTGTGCGTTTTCGGGTAGATGGTGTTTTGCGCGATGTGATTGAGCCTCAACGCTCTTTGCATGCTGCAGTAGTATCGCGGGTAAAGGTGATGTCGCAACTGGATATTTCTGAGAAACGCCTGCCGCAGGATGGCCGTATTACCCTGAAAATTGCTGGTCGACCTGTTGATGTGCGGGTTTCTACTCTACCAACTGGTCATGGAGAGCGTGTTGTATTGCGTTTGCTTGACAAACAACACGGCAGACTCAATCTTGATGGTTTGGGAATGGGTGTATCGACGATGGATGGTTTGGACCGGCTCATTCACCAGCAGCATGGTATTGTGCTGGTAACCGGCCCTACAGGCTCAGGTAAAACAACCACGCTTTATGCAGCGCTTTCTCGCCTGGATGCTGCGACGCGTAATATTATGACTGTGGAAGATCCCATTGAATATGATCTGGATGGGGTAGGGCAGACACAGGTCAATGCACGCATTGACATGACTTTTGCTCGAGCTTTGCGTGCTATTCTGCGCCAGGATCCGGATGTGATCATGATTGGTGAGATTCGGGATCTGGAAACCGCGCAGATTGCTGTGCAGGCCAGCTTGACTGGGCACTTGGTGTTGGCAACACTACACACTAATGACGCGGCAGGAGCGGTAACACGTTTGATCGATATGGGAGTGGAGCCTTTCTTGCTTGCATCCAGTCTGTTGGGGGTTTTAGCACAACGCCTGGTTCGGCGGACTTGTCCTGATTGCCGTAACGCATATGCACCCGATGAAACTGAACTCAACATGCTGAATTTACCAAACCCACCCAGCACTTTGTTTACCGCGACCGGATGCCCGAGTTGCAATATGACTGGTTATAAAGGACGGACTGGTATATACGAATTACTGAGTGTGGATGCCAATTTGAGGCGGATGATCCATGATGGAGAATCCGAGCAGTCCTTGCGTGATTATGGCCTGAAGTCTGATTTAATCAGCTTGCGTCAGGATGGCATGCGTTGGGTGGCAACAGGAGATACAACGCTCGAAGAAGTGTTGCGTGTGGCGAGAGATGTCCGGATTTAAATACGAAGCAGTTGATTCTGAGGGTAGATCCAGAACGGGGGTGCTAGAAGCGGACACTCCCCGGCAAGTTCGCTTGAATTTGCGTGAACAGGGTTTAATTGCAGTCAGCGTTGAAGCGCTTTCGGAAAAAGCGGCGTCTCAAGGGAGGCGATGGCAGTTAAGACGTGGTTTGCCGCTTTCAGAATTGAGTTTGCTGACAAGGCAGTTATCAACATTACTGAACGCCGGGCTGACAATTGATCAAACGTTGAATGCGTTGATTGAACAGACGGAATCGCAGTACCAGCGGCAAGTTCTAGCTGGTGTACGCAGCGAAATATTGGCTGGTCATACCTTGGCTCGTGCCATGTCTCAATACCCCACAGTATTTCCAGAACTTTATCAGACCCTTGTGCAAAGTGGCGAACAGTCCGGTCAATTAAGCCGTGTATTGTTGCGTCTGGCGGATTATATGGAAGATCGGTATGTGCTTCGGCAAAAAGTGGTACTGGCCTTTATTTATCCCGCTGTGGTGACATTTGTGGCAATTGCCGTTGTTGCAGGGTTGCTTACCTATGTGGTACCCCAGGTAGTGAATGTTTTTCTGAATACCAATCAGCCTTTACCCTGGTTAACGCGTGCTTTGATGGGATTAAGTTCATTTTTGCGTAGCACCTGGTTTTTCTGGATTGCAATGATAGTCATTGGCACTTGGGGAGGTCGGAAAGCTTTAAAACGCCCGGAAATACGTTACCGTTTCCATGTCTGGTTGTTGAAACTGCCACTGGTTGGCAGGTTGATCCGCGGCTTGAATACTGCGCGTCTTGCCAGCACATTGGCTATTCTGGTTGGTAGTGGCGTGCCATTATTAACTGCTTTGCAGGCTGGGGTAGGGGTGTTAACCAGTTATCCGATGCGAAACGCGCTGGAAGAAGTGGTTAACCGTGTAAGGGAAGGGGGAAGTTTAAGTCGTTCTCTTGCCCATACTAAAATGTTTCCGCCGGTGATGATTCATCTTATAGCGAGTGGGGAAGCCAGTGGAAAACTGGATCAGATGCTGGAGCGCATTGCAACCCAGCAGACGCAGGAGATGCAAAGCCGTGTGGCGACACTTACTGGACTGATGGAGCCCCTGTTGATATTGCTGATGGGGGGCGTGGTGCTGGTGATTGTCTTGGCAATACTGCTACCCATATTTGAAATGAATCAACTGGTGCACTGATGTATAAAGCGGTGCTGGCAGATGCGGGGCTCACCGGCTATCGCCCGTTTTTCAGAGATAACCAGTTTTTATTGGCGTTATTGGTTGGTGTTTTTGTTTGGCTCGAGATGTGGTTTTTTTCCTCGAACTTGCTGCCTGTTTTTGTGCTGCAAAACAGTTTGCTGTTTTTTCTGTCTGTAGTGCTATGGCAGCCGTTTTTAGAGGAGTTGCTATTTAGAGGAGTAGTTCAGGGGCAATTCAAGTTGCAAAACTGGGGCAAGGAAAAACGCTGGGGAATAACGCGAGCGAATTTGTTTACCTCACTATTATTTGTGCTCGTTCATTTTATTTATCATTCGCCACTTTGGGCTATTTCCGTGTTTTTTCCGTCCCTCGTGTTTGGGTATTTTCGGGATAAATATAGCAGTATTTATGCCGCGTTGGCGTTGCATGTATTTTATAACGCAGGTTATTTTTTGCTGGGATTGTTGAGAATGGCTTGAAGTAGAGATAATTTGGTTACGGAATTGGACGTTAATGTATGGAGTTAAGAAATGTTGAGTAGGTGTAATGTGAATAAGAAAGCACTACAAAGCGGATTTACCCTTATCGAGATTATGATTGTAGTGGTTATTCTGGGGATTCTCGCAGCGTTGATTGTACCTAAGGTCATGGGGCGGCCTGATGAAGCACGGATTATTGCCGCTAAACAGGATGTTGCTGCATTGATGCAGGCACTTAAACTCTATCGATTGGATAATATTACATACCCGACGACAGATCAGGGTTTACAAGCGTTAGTGGTTAAACCCGCAAGTGCGCCAATTCCCCCAAACTGGAAATCAGGTGGATATCTTGATCGCCTCCCTAAAGATCCGTGGGGCCATGATTATCAATATCTTAGTCCAGGTGTGAGAGGAGAAATCGACGTGTTTAGTTTAGGTGCGGATGGTGTGCCAGGTGGCGAGGGGTATGATGCTGATGTGGGTTCCTGGAGTCAGTAAACGCGGATTTTCGGTGGCTATGCCTAAGCTGAGATTTAAAAGACAGTCTGGTTTTACGCTGGTAGAAATTTTGATTGTGCTTGTTATCATCGGCATTACGGTAGGATTGATTAGCGTGAATTTCATGCCGGATGACAAAAAAATCTTGATGGATGAGGCCAGAAAACTCTCTTTGCTGATAGAGCAGGCACATGATGAATCGATAGTTAGTGGAAGAGAAATTGCATTGTCGTTAGACAGTGATAAGTACCAGTTTTGGCGCAAAGATGAAAATGGCAAATGGATGCAATTTACGAATGATGATTTATTCCGTGAACGACTATTGGGATCCGAAATCAAACTTTGGGAACTGAGTATCAATTCAGCCAAGGTTGTTGCGAATGAGCGTTTGATTTTTTCCCCTGCTGGAATGAGTGCGCCATTCAGTATTAATCTGGAATTAAAAGGGCATCATATGTGGATCACTTCTGACAGCCAGGGAAAGGTAGCCTTGAAGAGAGATGAATAAACGGGCCGGGTTTACCTTGCTGGAAGTATTGATCGCGTTAGCAATTCTGGCTATTGCTATGGCGGCGGTTGCACGCGCATCCATGCAAATGACAGATAGTTCCAATGAACTTAAGCGTAGATTATTGGCAACTTGGGTTGCTGATAATCGCCTGGCTGAGCATATGGCCAGGTCTGAATGGCCTCCAGTGGGTTTGAGTAATGGCGCGGAGGAGCAGGCAGGACTGTCGCTACGCTGGGAAGAAAATGTTTCAAATTCTCCTAATGTTGCTTTTAGACGCGTCGAAATAAAGGTTTACGCGGGTGCTGATAAACAATCCTTGGCTCAAATAGTGGGTTATTTGGGTAGAGGCAAATAATAAATGGTGGTTTTTGGTCTAGCTGCGAAAAGTAAGGAAAGGGCTACTAATCATAGCAATAAATGCGCCAATGTTGACGCCATTTCAGGCTTTACGTTACTGGAGTTGCTGGTAGCGATAGCAATATTTTCTGTTATGTCTGTTGTAGCATATCGTGGGTTGAATGCAACGCTGGAGACGCGTGCGCATTTGCTTGAAGATAATCGAAAATGGCGTGAATTATCTGTATTTTTTGCTCAAATAAAAGATGGTCTGACTAATGTAGTCAATAGACCTGTGCGTAGTAATAATGATCTGGTGTTGCCAGCATTTGCAGGGAAACCTGAGGTGATTGGTGACGAAGATACTCAACTGGTATTTACCCGGATGGGTTTGCCAGGGCAACAAGGAAGTTTAGGGGATTTGCAACGATATGGTTATCGTTTGCATGAGAACAATATAGAACAACTGGTCTGGCCGGTTTTGGATCAGGCGCCGCGTACCCATCCTACAGTTTTCCTAGTGTTGACCCATGTATCTAGCTTTGTGATGCGCTATTTGGATAAGCAAGGTATATGGCAGTCAAAGTGGCCGGTATCAGGACAGAATGATGTTGCACCGCAGGCTGTAGAGATTCGGATCGGTTTACAGTCGGGCGAGCAAATAGTGCGGATTTTTGCGCTATGATTTTGTTAAAGCGTTCGGCGAGCAAGGTCGGGCAGAGTGGCATCGCAATCATAACGGTTATACTGATTGTCGCATTGGCTTCCAGCGTAGCGGCATTTATGGCGTGGCAACAACAAATCTGGATCAGGCAGGTAGAAAACTTAAGGGATCAAGCCCAGGCGCAGGCAATTTCCCGTGCTGCAATTGATTGGGCACGCGCAATTTTAGCTGATGATGCACGTAATAATAATGTAGATTATCTGGGGGAAAAGTGGGCAACGGTACTGGCGCCAATACCTGTAGAAAATGGCCAGGTAACCGGAAGCGTCACTGACCAGCAGGGGTTATTTAATCTGAATAATGTAGTCCGCAATGGTGCAGTGAGTCCACCAGATTTGGCAATTTTCAAACGCCTCCTAAATCAACTCAAGCTTTCGACAGATTTGGCGAATGCAGTAGTGGACTGGATGGATATGAATTCTGATGTAACCTTGCCCGGTGGAGCTGAAGATATGGATTATCTGGCATTGGATATCCCGTATCGTTCAGCAAATCGGAATCTGACTGATATAAATGATTTGTTGAGGATAAAAGGTTTTGACCGTGGAATTGTGGATCGTTTAAGTCCCTTTGTAACAGTATTGCCCGAGCCTACACAAGTCAATGTGAATACAGCCCCAGCAGAAGTGCTGCTTGCGCTGTTTGAGGATTTAACCGCAGAAGATGTGAAAGCCATTGTAAACAAAAGAAAGTCTGTGCATTATGTAAGTCAGGCTGATTTTCGGGAGCAACTGCCAGCTACAAAAGTTGGCCAAATCAATGATAATATTTTTAGTGTCAATAGCCGGTATTTTATGGTGGCAAGTTCGGCAATTTTTGGCCGAGCTCAGGCTGGATACAAAGCATTGTTAATGCGACAAGGTGATGTTTGGCCCGCTGTAGTATGGAAAAAAACTAACTAGTTCTCATCCGGAAATGCTATACCCCCTCTCCCCTTGTGGGAGAGGGTTGGGGAGAGGGGTTAAATTTCAAGGCGTTACCGCACACTCTCTGGTCCTCCCCTATCAAGGGGGAGGGGAAAATAGATGTTTCCGGATGAGAATCAACTAAAATAATGGGGCAACATTTGTCACTTTTACAGATATATATACCTGAGCATTTTGCGGAAAATGCTGTCTCCAACATAGTTCAGCACACTGGTGGGGCAGAGTCTGAAACTGGTGTAGAAAATAGCGATAAATTCCTGTGTCAATGGGTTTTGCGAGATGTACAGGGCAGAATCGTTCATCAAGGAGATAGTCCCCTTTCGGCCATACCAAAATCCGATTATGTTCAGGTGGTTGTACCAGCAAGCAGGGTGTTATTGGCGCAGGTGCGTGTGCCAACGCGAAATCGACGGAAAATGCTGCAATTGCTCCCTTATGCAGTTGAAGAAAAACTGATGTACGATCCCGACGCCATTCATGTTGCAGCTGGTCCTCAGTTGCTTAATGGCGAAACGGTTGTGGCATTGATTGATAAAGGCTGGATGAAACGCGTATTGAATGTGTTGCAGAGCAATGGGCTGTCACCTTGTCAAATGTTGCCTGAAACGCTTCTTCCGGCGGTGAATCCTGGTAAATGGACTGTGGTCTGGAATGGTCGTGAGGGGTTTGTTCGCAAAGATAGCGTCTCTGGCTCATCTCTGGATGGTGGCAATCTGGAAACTCCCCCGCTTGGGTTAATGCTAGCTCTTAAAGAAGCTGCAGCCAAAGGAAATGCCCCGCAAAAAATCAGGTTGCAGCTTACAAAGGGAGCTGAAATGCCGAGCCTGGAAAGCTGGGCATCTAAACTGGATGTGGCAATTTCTTTGGAGCCAGTTTGGGAATGGTATTCAGCCACAGATAAGCTGGACAAAGGGATCAACCTGCTGCAAGGGGATTTTGCTCCGGCAGGCTTTAATTCTGATTGGCTGACTAAATATAAACTGCCTTTAATTCTTGCTGGACTGATCTTGTTATTGCAATTTAGCGGAGGAGTAATTGAGTGGTTCATTCTTGATTATCAAAAGCATCAATTGGAAAAACAGATTCAACATGCTTTTCGCCAGGCTTTTCCTGAAGCCAAAGTTATTGTGGATGCGCCATTACAGATGCAAAGAAATCTTGCAGAGTTAAGGCACGCTAAAGGATTGTCTGACCCTGCAGACTTTTTGCCAATGCTGGCGAAAGTAGCGCCATTGATTTCGCAGTTAGGTATGGTGACGGCACAGGATTTGCAGTATGATAACGGCATTCTAAAAATAAGCTTGCAGTTAAAAGCTTCACAAACCGCTGAACAAATACGTAACAGGTTTCAAAATGCGGGTGTGAAAATGGAGGTAGAAAAGATTGAAGTCCCCAAATCAGGTGGAACATTGGTGCATCTGATTATTAAAGGGGGGATTTCGTGATCGACAAAATACAGCTGTACTGGAAATCACTGCCTTCACGTGAGCGCTGGGTGTTTGGTACTGGATTTTTTACCCTGTTTAGCGTCATTGTAGTGTTTTACATTTGGCAGCCAATAAATCAGTCGCGTTATAAGCTGCGAAATAATTTGCCACAACTCAAAGCAAATGCGCAGCAAATGCAATTAAGTGCTTTAGAGGTTGCCAGGATAAAATCGCTTCCGGTTGTAGCGACGCTATCTATTGGGAATGTCAAGGAAGTGTTAGAGCAATCAGCTGAGAAGTTTAGTTTAAAGAACGAGCGCACGTTTATCAATATTGATAGCGCGGGACGCATTAGCATTGAAATGGAGAATGTTTCTTTTGATAGCTGGATAAAATGGCTGGGGAATTTACAGGAACAAAACCGAATTCTGCTTGAAAACTGCCAAGTTGAAGCGTTAGCTCAATCTGGCATGGTGAAGTTGAAAGCCAGGTTGGTAGTGAAGGCTGCCGGATGACGACTGGTAAAGCAGATGAACGTAGAACAAATCTGATTTATGTATTGGCAGGTATAGCCCTGTATGTGTTCTTTTTAATTGTAACCGCACCAGCCAGTTTGATGGAATGGGTTTTACCTCGATTGGTAAATGGCAGGCTGGAAATTACACAGCCTGAGGGTGGTTTTTGGCATGGCAAAGCACAGCAGGTCATGTTTAAAAAAAATGACGGAAGTCAGAAGCAGCTTGGTAGTTTGGAGTGGGAAATACTTATCCTGCCAATGTTTAAAATGGAACTGGCAACAAAAGTAGCACTTGAACATGGCCAAAACAAATCGCAAGGTGTTGTTGCAAAAAGCTTAGGTAAGTTTCACATTCGTGAGATGAATACCACTTTGCCGATTGAAGTGTTTGCAGAATTAATGCCAACTTGGCAAATATGGAAACCAGAAGGCGATCTGATATTGAAATCAAAGGATTTTGTTATTGGAAAAAAGTTGCAGGGTGAGGCAATAGCGGAGTGGCTAAATGCTTCTGTCAGCTTGAGTCGTATAAAACCATTAGGTAGTTATCATATGGATCTTCAGGGAGATAATGGTGTTGCCAGGATTCGGGTGTCTACGCTGTCCGGCGTGTTGCGTATAACGGGGAAAGGTAAATGGTCAGGTGATAGAGGTGTCGAATTTCAAGGAATAGCACAGGCAGAACCAGCAAGAAAAGCAGAATTACAGGATTTGCTCAAATTAATGGGTAAGGAGCAGGGGAATGGTGCTTACCAGATTGAAATCTCTCAAATGCAAAGACCAAATTAGCGGATTCAGTTTTGGGTGTTTTAAGCAGATTTTTAATTATTAATTTGTAAAGTCAGCTAAAAATAGTATATTTGTACCGAATATAAGGCGTTTTTGTCATAATTTAACAATAAATTTGTTTTAAAATAGGGTTCTAATGATGAAATTTAATAACATTTTGACGATTCCAGTTTTTATTTTAGGCTTGCTGATAAGCAGTGTTTCTCAGGCAGACAAGGCAATTGAGCAGGTGCCATCTGATACGCCGAAAGTTGAAGCAGTGGCTGTCGATCAGGGATACCAAGTTGGACCTGAGGACGTGCTATCGATTTCCGTATGGAAAGAAGAAGGTCTTAAAGCAGAAGTGTTGGTTAGGCCTGACGGGGGATTGTCCTTTCCCCTGATAGGAGAAGTTCAAGCGCAAGGGAAAACCACAGAACAAATTCAGAAAGAAATCACCGATCGTCTTCAAAAGTTCATCCCGGATCCAGTGGTATCGGTTTCGGTGCTGAAAGTAGTGGGTAACAAAATTTATGTGATTGGAAAAGTAAACAGACCAGGCGAGTACCCTGCTGGACGATATGTCGATGTATTGCAAGCATTGAGTATGGCCGGAGGATTAACCCCATTTGCTGCGGAAAACGATATAAAGGTGTTGCGCAAAGAAAATGGTAAGGATGTAGTCATGCCATTCCGCTATTCCCAAGTGCAAAAAGGGCAGGAACTCGATCAGAATATTATGCTAAAAAGTGGTGATGTGGTTGTAGTGCCATAAAATGATTTATGTTTATATATCCCAATTGGCTCGCTGAAACTTGAGGAATCTGATTTTGAACTTACATTGCACTGTATCAATCAAGAAAAAGTTACTGTTAGGCTCTTCAATATTGTTGTTTACTCCATTGCTAACACATGCTGCCGAATGGTCTATAGAGCCTTCAGTAAGCCTGAAAGAAGAATATAACGATAATATTCACCTTACTACAGCGCCACATTCATCTGTAACGACAACGACACTCTCTCCCTCTATTCAATTTAATCGTGCTACTGAAATTTCAAATATCAGTGCAGGTGCGAAGTTAAATGCCAATAAATATACAGGGGAACAAGGGCTTGACAGAGTTGATCAATATTATACTTTTTCATCGGGTTACAAAACGGAGCGAAGTGACTGGGGGTTGGATGCTAGCTATATCAGAGACTATGCATCCCAAAATGATCCAACAGCAATAGGGAGTTTGTCACTTAAACAACGAAGTTCTGCCAGTATTAGACCTTCCTGGCAATGGTCATTATCAGAAACCAATTCACTTCGTTTAGATTACCAGTTTAACCGGGTGAAATTTGAAACGGCGCAGTTAAATGATTATACAAACAATACCGCTTCAGCAAGTTATATACATAATTATTCAGAGAAAGATCAACTTACCTTAAAAGCCTATAATTCAAAATTTGAAAGAACGAGTGGCGCTGTGAAATCTGATACAGTTGGATTGGTAGTGGGAGGAGTGCACAAATTTTCAGAAACTTTAACTGGTTCATTAAATGTAGGCGGATACAGGGTAAAAACTACAACAGAAGGCGGTACCGTACTCTGTGCACAGTGGGTGGAGCTTCCTATTTTTGGTAGGTTTTGTGCCAAGGTTTTTGTGACCCCGACTACCGAAACGAGTCAGCAAGGTTCATCGCTAGATGCTTCGTTAAACAAGCAGTTTGAATCCGCAAGCATAAATGCGCAATTAAGCAGATCGTTGGACCCGAATGGAGATGGTGTGCTGGTTGAGTCTGATAAAGCCGGAGTAACTGTTTCAGACAATTGGACATCATTGTTAACTGGCAGTATCAGTGCTTCAATGGTTCGTAGCCGTTATAAAGACGAAGCGCTTGCTGCAAATAACAGTCGGTATTATACAGTTTCACCAAGCATTCACTGGCGTATGTCCGAGTGGTGGTCACTAGATGCGGGTTATCGGTTTGCAAAATATGAAAATGATCAGAGCGGTTTGAGTGCAAAATCAAATGCAGTTTTTGCACTGATAAGATATGACTGGCCAAAAATCTCAACTTCAAGATAGATGTCATTTTTGAAATGCTCTAGTGAAGTTGTAGTAAAGTATTGACGAAACTGTCGGAAAAATGACAATTAGAATTTCATTTGAAAATTTATTTTTCAGCATATAGGCAGTGTTTGGGAGAGGCATTGGCTAGGAGTAAATTGAGCGTTAGCTACTATGCTAGTTAGTTCCCATCCGGAAACGCTATTTATCCCTCTCTCCCCTTGTGGGAGAGGGCTGGGGAGAGGGGCTGAATTTCAAATACCCCCCTGGTCTTCCCTCGTCAAGGGGGAGAACAGAAGTTTATGGATGAGAATTAGTTATTATTGGTATGGTTTGTGCTTGTACTCCATTAAGATAACAACCAATTAAGCGCTTTATTTGCTCGGGTATTGGATACTAAAACCTGGTTCAGTATTTGAAGAAGCAATTATTTGGCTAAATTTGAGATAAGGATTAAATAGGGAACATGGAAGAGCAAACAAAGGATCTGAAAGATTACCTGGTCGCATTGCGACGTCGCAAGAAACAAATTCTGACGGTTATTGGTATCCTTATGCTGGCCAGCGTTTTGACAGCTTTTTTATTACCGCCCGTTTATCGTTCAACAGCCACAATCCTGATTGAGGAGCAGGAAATCCCTCCTGAACTCGTGCGTTCTACAATTACCAGTTATGCTGATCAGCGTCTTCAAGTAATTAGCCAGACAGTAATGACTCGTGCCAACATGATGGGCATTGTAGATAAATACAATTTATATGCATCTAAACGGCAGCATGACACGACAGAAGAAATTCTGGAGCGTATGCGTAAAGATATAAAATTTAATATTGTAAGCGCAGATGTGGTAGATCGACGTAGCGGACAAAAAACAACAGCTACGATTGCATTTACATTGGCATTTGATGGGGAAACTGCAGAAGGTGCGCAGAAAGTTGCAAACGAGTTAACGACACTCTATCTGAGTGAAAATTTAAAAACACGCAAAGAAAAATCTGCGGAAACTTCTTCTTTTCTGTCAGAAGAAGTAACTAAACTAAGCCAGCATATATCAGAAACTGAAGCAAAACTGGCTGATTTTAAATCAAAAAATGTAGGTCGTTTACCTGAGCTGGCAGCGTTAAATATGCAGCTTCATGACCGTGCTGATACTGAAGTCATGGATGTTGGACGGCAAATAAGTGCTGCAGAGGAAAGAAAATTTTATCTGGAAGGTCAATTGGCACAAATTAAACCCAATAGTCCAATGATGTCTGCTGGTGGGGATCGGATTTTTGATCAGGATGAACGCCTCAAATCCTTGCAAGCTCAATATGACAGCCTTTCAGGTGTTTATTCAGCTAATCATCCAGATGTGGTGAAAATGCGCCGTGAAATTGACTCGCTTAAAAAGGTAACGGGCGCAGGCGTGGACACGCAAGAGCAGGCTAAGCAGTTGACTCGTCTACGTGGTGATTTGGCAACGATGCGTGAGAAGTATTCTGACGATTATCCAGATGTAGTTAATATTAAAAAATCAATTGCTTCCCTGGAAGAATCGTATAAAAAGAGTGTGGCTTCAGGTTCTGGAAATGCACCTAAATTTAAAAAGCCAGAGAATCCAGCTTATATTGCACTCCAATCGCAACTTGAATCAACTAACAGTGAATTAAGTTCATTAAAGGCAAAGCGTGTTGAATTAAAGGCAAAAATGGGAACGTATGAAACCCGCCTTGAACAAACCCCTCAAATTGAACAGGAATATTTGCTTTTAAGTCGCGACCATGAAAATTCTGTTCATCGCTATCAGGAACTAAAAGCAAAGCAGATGGAGGCGCAAGTAGCGCAAGAGTTGGAAAAAGATAGCAAGGGAGAGCGTTTCTCTCTAATTGATCCTGCTCAATTGCCTGAAAAACCTGCCAGCCCAAATCGCCCTGCAATATTTTTGTTAGGACTGATTCTTTCTCTAGGGGGCGGGGTGGCATATGCGGGTGTTTTGGAAAGCATGGATAGTTCTGTGAAGGGCTCTAAGTCTTTAATTGGTTTAGTAAATGCCCCATTGCTTTCAGTTATCCCCTATATTGAAAATTCGGAAGATAGACGCAAAAAAACAAAAGTTAATACTTTTCTTATTTTTGGTGTGGTATCGAGTATTGTCGTGATCTTGCTGCTGGTGCACTTTTTGTGGGTACCACTTGATGTGATGTGGTACAAAGCTCTACGAAAGCTAGAAGTTTGAACATAAAGATTAAGTTGAGGATGATATGGAACGCATAAGAGAAGCACTGGAAAGAGCAAGAGGTGAGCGAGCTAAAACAGGTTTGGGTTTTGGCGGCTCAAAGGGTAATGTACACTCAATTATGAAAGTGCCTGATGTTATTGAGAAGATTCAATATACTCAGACAAAATCAATCGATGTACCCAAAAAACTTCTGCGTGAAAATCGTATTGTCAGTGGTTTTGACCAGGGTAGCTATACCGATGCATTCAAGTTATTAAGTACGCAAGTCTTGCAGAAAATGAGGGCTAATAACTGGAATGTATTGGCCGTAACCAGTCCAGGAGAGAATGAAGGTAAAAGCCTTACAGCTATTAACCTGGCAATCAGTATTGCAAAGGAAGTAGATCAGACGGTTTTGCTGGTTGATGCGGATTTGAGGCATCCTAGCGTAGATAAAATGTTTGGACTTAAACCGAAGGTAGGGTTGAGCGATTATCTGATGTCGGATACGCCATTGGAAGAAATGTTAATTCATCCTGGTATTGGCGGTTTCGTAATATTACCAGGTGGTAAACCATTGCAGAATTCATCTGAAATGCTGCGCTCACCCAAGATGGTGCGACTGGTAAAAGAATTAAAAAGCCGCTACCCAACACGTATTGTGATTTTTGATCTGCCTCCACTATTATCTGCGGCTGATGCTTTGGCATTTGCACCCTATGTAGATGCTGCGCTTTTGGTGGTTGAAGAAGCAAAGTCAAAGACTGAAGATATTACTCGTGCTGCAGGTTTGTTAGGATCAACCCACCTTATTGGTACAGTGCTGAATAAATCACTTGAGCCCGATACGATCATTGATAAGTCAGCTGGTTTTCTTAAACAATTGTTTAAGAAAAAAGGGCATTAATTATGTATGAGGAGTTTTACGGATTCAGGGAAAAACCTTTCTCGATCATTCCTGATCCCAGTTTTCTGTATTTCAGCCCCAAACACAGAATGGCGTTTGATTTGCTTGAATATGGTTTAATGAATCAGGCAGGTTTTAATGTGATCACAGGGGAAATCGGAACGGGTAAAACCACTTTGATCAGGCACTTGCTAAGCCAAATGGGGGGGGATCTGAATGTTGGCTTGATTTCTAATACGCACCGTTCTTTTGGCGAACTATTGCAATGGATTCTGTTTGCATTCAATCTGGATTACAAGGGCAAAGAAAAGGTTGAGATGTTCCATACATTTCTCGATTTTTTGGTGTTGCAATATAGTCAGAATAAACGCACAGTGCTTATCGTTGATGAGGCACAAAATATGCCTGCTGAAACATTGGAAGAATTGCGCATGTTGTCCAACGTAAATGCGGATAAAGACCAAGTACTTCAGGTTATTCTGGTTGGTCAGGCAGGTTTGCGTGATACATTGCGTCGTCCTGAACTTGAGCAGTTTGCCCAACGAATTGCTGTTGATTATCACCTTGAACCACTAGATGAAGAAGAAACTAAAACCTATATACACCACCGGATAAATATCGCAGGTGGAAACGATGCCGATGTATTTGATGATTTAGCCTGTGAAGCGGTGTTTCAGCATAGCCATGGTGTGCCTCGATTAATCAATTTGTTGTGCGATACAGCGCTAGTTTACGGATTTGCAGAGCAGAAGAAACAAGTCGATGCGCAAATGGTTCATGATGTGGCTGGAGATAAACTAAAAGGTGGGATATTTCCGTCCCATGAAAAAAAAAATTGCAGCTTTCTGTTAGCGAATCTGGATCAAGAAATTATCACCGCGCTTGAGGGACGGTTAACTGCAGAAGATGTGGAAGATCATCTAAATGGAAATGGGACAAAACTCTCATCTGCAATTACATCGAGCGAAATTGAGTTGGCAAATTACTTGAAAAATTCTCATTTCAAAAAAGTCGATGTGGACGTAATAAAATATCTGAAAACAGTTCACAATGATCTGTATATAAGACTTAAATCCGCTGTCCATTCATGTAAAAAAAATAAAAATTCAAATAATAGTTAATATTTTGCAGTAAGTATAGTTATGCCCCCAGGGTAAGGGGATGGGTATTAAACGGCTTATTGATCATGAAAGTTGTCAATAATTCTCCAGATAATATTGCAGATTAGACCTGCCCTGAACTGCGGGATTGGAAATATGTTCTGAATTGCTTGGAAATGTTTAATATGGTGGGATTGTAAAATATGGCGGATTTCAATAAAACAATCTGCGTGATTGGGTTGGGTTACATCGGTTTACCTACGGCATCTTTACTCGGTACCAAGGGATACCAGGTTTATGGTGTTGATACTTCTGCGCATGTTGTTGACACCATTAATCAGGGCAAAATTCACATCGTCGAACCTGATCTGGATATATTAGTAAAGTCAGCGGTTCAGGCAGGTAATTTGAGCGCTGGTTTGCAACCTAAGGAAGCCGATATTTTCATCATTGCCGTCCCTACGCCATTTAAAGGTGATCACGAGCCTGATTTATCCTTTGTGGAAGCAGCGACTAAAATGATTGCGCCCTACGTTAAGCCGGGTAACCTGGTGATTCTGGAATCGACAAGTCCTGTAGGAACAACGGATGGGGTTGTAGCTAAAATATTGCGTGATGCTGGTCATGATGTGGATAAGGATGTGTTTGTAGTGCACTGCCCGGAAAGGGTGCTACCTGGCAGGATTTTGACTGAGCTTGTCGAAAACGACCGCATCATTGGTGGCATCAATGAAATGGCGACCCAAATGGCGATAGAATTTTATCAGACATTTGTGCGAGGAGAAGTGTTAGCCACTGATTCACGCACCGCTGAAATGACCAAGCTCACAGAAAACTCTTTTCGTGACGTAAACATCGCATTTGCGAATGAACTATCATTGATTTGTGACAAGGAAGGCATCAATGTTTGGAAACTTATTGCGCTTGCAAATCGCCACCCTCGGGTCAATATTCTAAATCCGGGCCCGGGCGTAGGTGGGCATTGTATTGCTGTAGACCCTTGGTTTATTGTGGCTCGTGCACCGGAACAGGCGCGACTTATTCGTACCGCTCGCGAGGTGAATGATCATAAGCCGGAGTGGGTAATCGCGAAAGTTAAATCCAGTGCCGACAAATTCAAGCATCCCGTGATTGGTTGTTTGGGATTGTCATTCAAGGCGGATGTGGATGACCTGCGTGAATCACCCTCAGTAGAAATTGTTCGCAAGTTGGTACAAGCAAATGTTGGTGAAATCTTGATTTCTGAACCAACATTATCAAAGCATTCTGAATTTAATTTGTTGCCCTATGAAGAAGTTGTTGCCAAATCAGACATCGTTCTCCTGCTTGTAGATCACAAGCAATTCCGAAAACTCAAGGCAGCTGACCTGAAAGAGAAAATTCTGATCGATACACGTGGGATTATCGCGTGACATTGAAAGTCCTAAGTGTGTTTGGCACGCGCCCTGAAGCGATTAAGATGGCGCCAGTAGTGCTGGGATTGGCAAGTAAAGAAGGAATTGAATCCAAGGTATGTGTGACAGCGCAGCATCGTGAAATGCTGGACCAAGTACTCGGTTTGTTTGAAATCAAGCCAGACTACGATCTTGATTTGATGGCGCCAGGTCAGGACCTGTTTGATATTACAGCACGTTGCCTTTTGGGTTTACGCGATGTGTTACGGAAAGAACGGCCTGATGTTGTACTGGTTCATGGCGACACCACCACCTGCTTTGCTGCGGCATTGGCTGCATTTTACGAGGGTATCCCCGTGGGCCACGTTGAGGCTGGGTTGAGAACTGGCGACCTGCGTGCACCATTCCCGGAAGAAGCAAACCGTTCACTGGTAGGCCGAATTGCCACCCATCATTTTGCTCCTACAGAAGGGTCACGTCGTAACCTGTTAGCGGAAGGGGTTCCCACAGATCAAATCTGGGTCACCGGTAACACGGTTATAGATGCCCTTCTGATAGTACGCGACATGGTTAGTGCCTTTGGCGAAGATCACTGGCGTGAACATTTTGGCGAAAAACTATATGAACGTATTTCCGATCCGGCTCGGAAATTGATTTTAATCACCGGGCACCGGCGCGAAAACTTCGGTCAGGGCTTCATTGATCTATGTACAGCCATCCGTGATCTGGCGAAAGCGCATCCAGATTGGGATTTGCTCTATCCAGTCCATTTAAACCCAAATGTACGCAAGCCGGTATTCGATATTCTTGCAGGACTAGATAATGTCATGTTGATTGAGCCTGAAGAGTACGCCCCCTTTGTCTGGTTGATGGACCATTCAGACATGATTCTCACTGATTCAGGCGGTATTCAGGAAGAAGGGCCTGCTCTTGGTAAACCTGTTTTAGTGATGAGAAACGTGACTGAACGTCCGGAAGCTGTTGAGGCAGGAACAGTTAAATTGGTAGGTACTGATCGCGAAAAAATTGTCCTGGGCGTGGAGCAGGTGATGCTCAACAGGGATACCTATATTGCTATGTCTCATGCGCATAATCCTTATGGAGATGGACATGCAGTGCCCCGCATCATTGAAGCATTGCAGAAACTTAAATTGGAAGGAGCAATCCAATATTCCACTTGAGCATGTCGAATTGTGACTTTTAAAAGTGAAACACCCAATTGAAAAGACTGGCAAAAAATAATAAGTAATTAGTTTCCATCCGGAAACGCTATACCCCCTCTCCCCTTGTGGGAGAGGGCTGGGGAGAGGGTTGAATTTCAAGGTGTTACCACCCTCTCCTTGGCCCTCCCCATCAAGGGGAAGGGAAAAACAGATGTTTCCGGATAAGAACTAATTAGGGGAGACGCCTTCCGCTGCGAAGATAGTGCATAGCGTAGCAGTGGGGTGAACAAAGAATATGGGGATGATGAAAATGTCTGAAAATAGAAAAATACTAATAACAGGGGGAGCTGGTTACATTGGCTCTCACACTTGCCTGGTTTTGCTGGAAGCGGGATTTGAAGTCGCTGTAGTAGATAATCTATGTAACAGTTCGCGTGAAGCGCTACGCCGCGTAGAAACAATTACCGGAAAAAAAGTGTCTTTTTATGAAGCTGATGTCCGTGATGCGGCAAAGCTATCTCAAATTTTTGAAGCCGAAAGGCCCCAGGCAATCATCCATTTTGCTGGGTTGAAAGCGGTAGGTGAATCAGTAGAAAAGCCACTTGAATACTACGACACTAACATAAGTGGCACGTTAACCTTGCTTATGGTCATGCGCACAGTCGGTGTTCGGCAGATTGTTTTCAGTTCTTCCGCTACCGTCTATGGTAATCCGGCAACAGTTCCCATCCACGAAAGCTTCCCACTTTCAGCAACCAATCCATATGGCCGTTCCAAGCTGATTATTGAAGACGTTTTGCGAGATCTCGTACTTTCGGATGCGTCGTGGAAAGTGGCATTGCTTCGTTACTTCAACCCCGTTGGTGCACATGAAAGTGGCCTGATCGGAGAAGACCCGAATGGTATTCCAAATAACCTGATGCCCTTTGTATCTCAGGTTGCGGTGGGGCTTAGACCACATCTGAACGTATTTGGAGGTGATTATCCTACCCCAGATGGAACTGGCGTACGTGACTATATCCATGTAGTAGACCTTGCAAATGGTCACCTTGCGGCATTAAACGCATTGAATAGGTGGGAAGGCAGCCAGCCACTCACGGTTAATCTGGGCACTGGGCAAGGATACTCAGTGCTGGATATGGTAAGGGCTTTCGAAAAAGCCAGTAGCCGTGATGTGCCATATAAGATTGTGGATAGACGCCCCGGCGATATTGCATCCTGTTACGCTGCACCAGACTTGGCCGAAAGATTGTTGGGTTGGAAGGCGCAGTTTGGAGTAGATAAAATGTGTGTAGATACCTGGCGCTGGCAAGTGAATAATCCGAAAGGGTATTCATAATTTAGTAGCCCGTGATCTCTACTTCGCGGGAGTGGTGGGGTGGCACGATAGGTGTTTAACAAAGGGTAATAGACACAGAAAAAAATGAATCATGGTAAAGGGTAAAGCAAAATTGTCACTTATTGTTTCGCTTTTCATGGCAATGGCACTGTCGTGGGCATCCTCATGCTTTGCAGAACCAAAGAACGACAAGATTTCCGAACCTTCCTTGCCCACCGTGATTTTCCCCAAAACCAGCCTGGGACCAGAAGATCTCGCCGTAATCGTCAATGATGCGGATCCCTTAAGCATAGAAATTGCGCAATACTATAAAACCAAACGAGGCATTCCTGATGGCAATATAATCCACATCAATTTTACACCAGGTTCAACTATTATGAGCCAAGCTGAATTTGCAAAAATCAAAGCAAAGGTTGATGCAAAAACACCTCAGCAAGTGCAAGCTTTTGCCCTTTCCTGGGCCAAACCCTATCGGGTGGATTGCATGTCCATTACTACCGCTTTTGCTGCAGGGTTTGACGCAAAATATTGTGCAAATGGGTGTGCGCTTACAAAACCCAACCCATACTTCAATTCACCCAGCAAAGCCCCCTACAAAAATTTCAAGTTACGCCCCACCATGAGTCTGGCCGGGCTGGATTTCGAAGAAGTAAAAAATCTTATAGATAGAGGTATTCGCTCAGATAATACTCATCCTTCTGGCACAGGCTACCTTTTAGACACAACTGACAAAAACCGTAATGTTCGTGCCGTACAATATAATGAATTGCTTCGATATATGGATGGAATAGTCAAGCTGGAACGTGTCAAAGCTAATTTGATCGAGAATAAGTCTGATGTGATGTTTTACTTTACTGGAATTGCAGAAGTTGCCAAGCTGACAAGTAATACCTTTACTCCCGGGGCTATCGCAGATCACCTTACATCAGCTGGCGGGCAATTGACTGACAGCTATCAGATGAGTATTTTGCGATGGCTTGAAGCGGGTGCATCAGGCAGCTATGGCGCGGTTGTAGAACCTTGTAATTATCCAGAAAAATTTCCGATTCCTGGAATCGTAATCAGCTACTATACCAATGGCGAGACGTTGATAGAAGCTTACTGGAAAAGTGTTGCTATGCCAGGGCAGGGGATATTCGTTGGTGAACCTTTGGCGAAGCCTTATGGCGGCTATAAAACAGAATTGAATAACGGCGATTTGATCATCAAAACTCAAGAGCTTCCACCTGGTGTTTATGCAGTTTTAGGTGCGGATTCCGGAGTTGGTCCATATCGGCTTTTAGCGAGAGGGATTCCGGTTGGAATGGGAAAGCAGGAAATTAAAGTTAAAAATGCAAATAATTTGTTTTATAGGGTAGTACACGAGGGGCAAAGAACGCCGAAGTGAATAAACTATTGATTTGGCCAGGTGAAATATTTACTCCGTTCGGGCTGAGCCTGTCGAAGCCCATTCACCCTTCGATAAGCTCAGGGAGAACAGGCTTCGAACTTCACTGTACCGAATCAACAAAAAATATTCAGAGATTCTTTTAAATTTTGTTTTAGGGGGAATAATATGAGCATCGTCGCAGTTGTAGGATTAGGCTATGTGGGTTTGCCCCTGGCAGTTGAGTTTGGCAAAAAAATAGAAACCATCGGTTTTGACCTGTCCGCCGAAAAAATCGCAAGCTACAAACGCTTTTTCGACCCTACCGGTGAAATGACGCCTGAAGATTTAAAATCTTCCACCAAGCTCACCGTTACGACCGACCCCGCACTGCTCGGCAAGGCCGACTACATCATTGTAGCGGTGCCCACTCCCGTAGATGAAGCGCACCAACCCGACTTCAGCCCGCTGGTCGGCTCCAGCACCAGTGTCGGCCGCCACATGAAAAAAGGCGCCATCGTCATCTACGAATCCACCGTCTACCCCGGTGCCACTGAAGAGATCTGCGTCCCGATACTGGAAAAAGAATCCGGCCTCAAGTGGAAGCAGGGCTTTCATGTTGGCTATTCACCGGAACGGATCAACCCTGGTGATAAAGAACACACCGTCACCAAAATCCTGAAAGTGGTTTCCGGCGACGATGCCGACACCCTGGAAAAAGTCGCCCAGCTCTACGAAACCGTTATCACAGCCGGTGTCCACCGGGCCTCCAGTGTCAAAGTGGCAGAAGCCGCCAAAGTCATCGAAAACACCCAGCGCGATCTCAATATCGCCCTGATGAACGAACTGGCCATCATCTTTGACAAGATCGGCATCGACACCCTGGAAGTCCTGCAAGCCGCCGGCACCAAATGGAACTTCCTGCCATTCCGCCCCGGCCTGGTAGGCGGTCATTGCATTGGTGTCGATCCCTACTATCTCACCCATAAAGCGGACATGCTCGGCTACCACCCTCAGGTCATTCTGGCAGGCCGGCGCATTAACGACGGCATGGGCAAGTTTATCGCCGAGCAAACTGTCAAAAACATGATCCGTGCCGGTAGCCATGTCAAAGGTGCTAAAGTCATCGTATTAGGCCTCACTTTCAAAGAAAATTGCCCAGACCTTAGAAATTCCAAAGTCATTGACGTCATCAACGAACTCAAAACCTATGGTATTGACGTCATCGTCCACGAACCTGTAGGCGATGCCGCCGAAGCTAAGCATGAATATGGCGTTAGCCTCACCGCTTGGGATGACCTGCCCCAGGCCGACGCTATTGTCGCTGCGGTTGCCCACCAGGAATTCCTGCAACGGCCCCTCACCGACTACTTGGGTAAACTGATCAAAGGCGGTGCATTTATCGACATTAAATCCCAATTTGACCTTAAAGCCCTGCAAGCCGAAGGTCTTACCACTTGGCGCCTGTAAATTAGAAAACAGAGAAATCATACATGACCGCTTATCAGACACTCACCACCAATCTCAAGAGCCAGCAACACACTTGGCTTATCACTGGGGTGGCCGGCTTTATAGGCTCAAACCTGCTGGAAACATTGCTTAGCCTTGACCAGAAAGTCATCGGCATGGACAACTTCTCCACCGGTCACCGCCACAACTTTACCCAGGTCCAAGGTGCAGTGACCTCGGCTCAATGGCAACGCTTCCACTTCATCGAAGGGGACATCCGTAGTCTGGATAATTGCCAGACCGCCTGCAACGGCGTCGACTATGTTTTGCATCAGGCCGCCCTAGGTTCTGTCCCTCGTTCCTTGGACGACCCCATTCTAACCAACGGCAACAACATCGACGGTTTCCTCAACATGCTAGTCGCCGCTCGGGATGCCAAAGTCAAGCGCTTCGTTTATGCCGCTTCCAGCTCTACCTACGGTGACCATCCCGGTCTGCCTAAAGTGGAGGACCGCATCGGCAAACCGCTGTCGCCCTATGCGGTTACCAAATACGTCAACGAACTTTATGCTGATGTGTTCGCCCGTTGCTACGGCTTCAACACCATCGGCCTGCGCTACTTCAACATATTCGGCAAACGCCAGGATCCGGAAGGCGCTTATGCAGCCGTGATACCCAAATGGGTCGCCAGCATGATCAAGAACGAAGTCGTGTACATCAACGGTGATGGCGAAACAAGTCGGGACTTCTGCTATATCGACAACACCGTCCAGGTCAACTTGTTGGCCGCTACCACTGTAAATCCGGACGCCGTGAACCAGGTCTATAACGTAGCCGTGAATGATCGTACCACCCTGAACCAACTGTTTGAATCGATACGCTCACTGCTTGAACCGAGCTTCTCACATCTCAAAGATTTTAAACCCACCTACCGAGATTTCCGGGCGGGAGATGTGCGTCATTCCCAAGCGGATATCAGCAAGGCCAGCACGCTGTTGGGTTATGCCCCTTCTCATCGCGTTGGGGAAGGGCTGAAGGTGGCTATGGAGTGGTATATGAAGGATTTGATTAAATAAATTTAAAAGGGTCTTAGGATATTAAGCAGATTTAATTTATGTTTAAAATAGATACAGCTATATCTCAAAATATAATTGGCATTAAGGTGTTGCATGTAATAGGAGCCTTTGCTGCCGGAGGGGCAGAGAGGTTTGTTGTTAATTTAGCCTTGGAAATGAAAGCACAAGGTCTTTCCATAGGTATTCTTGCGCTCAGTAATAGGGTAGACAAAGTTGGCGAGTCCATGATTGATGAATTAACTAAAGCACAAGTTCCTTTCGCATTTGGCCCAACTGAACGTGTGGGTTTTAGATCGTTGATCTGGTATATACGAAAAATGTATTCAGAAAATGCTAAGGTGATTCATCTCCATACTGAAAATACTGAATTAGCACATTTTTTAGCGCGCATTGTATATTGGAAAAAACATTATCTATTTCGGACTATTCATACTATGAAATATGCTGAAAATTTTTTAATGATGATCGCAATTAAAAATAACTCTCATGTTGTTTCAATAGCTTGTAGTGATTCGATATTAAGCTGTCCTCATTCGTCAATTAAGAGTGAAATTATTTCCATACCGAATGGGGTAAGTTTTAATTGGCCAATACGCTCTGCTAATTTAACTTTTGAGTATAAGAGAAGGCTTAAATTGTCGCCTAATTTGTTTCATTTTATAGTGGTTGGTCGGTTCGATGGTAATTCAGTATCAGAGTCACCAAAGGGGCATGATGTATTAATTAGGGCATGGAAAGCTGGAAAACTTGGTGAACAAGGCGCTTGTTTGCATATTGTTGGAGATGGTTCTCTTCGGAAGGAGTTAGAGATGATTTCCGGGACAGATTCTTCTATTGAATTTCACGGTATTTTAGCAAATATAAGTGACTGGTTAATTGCCAGTGATTGCTTTGTTATGCCTAGTAGATGGGAAGGTTTGCCAATTGCGGGAATTGAGGCTGCTGGAACAGGATTGCCATGCATTTTTTCTGATATTAAACCATTGCGTGAATTGTCTGTACCTTTTGCCTTATGGAGTTCAGTGGATGATGAAGTGGGGCTTGCTCAAAACCTTCAAAGTATGATTGGAGATCATAAAGTACCATCACTTCAAGAAATAGGAGCATTTCGTACAAAATATAGCATTAAACGGACTGCAATGAGTTATCTCAATGTTTACCAAAAGAAATGTATGAAAATTAATCATCGATATTAGTTACAATTTTTCAATTCTATTGATAATTGGAATATTGAGATGTTTTGTTGAAAATGGTATTAAAAGAATAGCCCCTTAATTTAGGATATCACCTATGGTTCGAAGAAAATTTTTGAAGTCAACATTGGGATTATTAGCCGCAACAACTTTAAGTAATGGAGTTGGTGCTGTACGTGGGCAAACTTCAACGTTTTCAGGAATAAGGGTGCTTGAAGGACATAAGAGAATTGAAAAAATGCCACCTATTTTCTGCACTGCGTACATTACACCCAATGCACCCGGGCAGGGTGGTCAGGAGGCAATTGTTGCGCGTTATCCATTGACGCTTGTCCCACAAGATGATGGGTTGCTCTTCCGTAGATGGAGAGATCGTGTTAAAGCACTTAACCCAGAAATTACCATGTTAGCCTACCAGCAGGTGAACGCGGAGACCATGGTGCCTGGGCCGGGGCACAAAATTATGCGTGGTATCAAAGATGCATGGAGTAGATATCCTGGTGGAATGATAGCTGATGCACGTGTGCCGCCATTGAATGAGCCCAGAAGATTGTTTGATTTTCGAAGTGGAGTATGGCGCTCCGGTTTCTTGAATGCATGCAGGGCTACACTTGAATCATATCCTTATGATGGTTTGTTTCTTGATAACTGTACTGTATATCCAATTACCCACCCATTTCCTTGGATCAAAGAGGAAATGAGGATTGCCCTTCAAACTACTTTACTTGAATTAAGGAAAGAATTTCCAGATGCAATCATAATCGGTAACTCAAGCTATAGTTGGACGGGTCTAAATGGTGAAATGAATGAAGGGCGAATTAAAGATGTCCCTAATGAATTTTCTCCATTTCAAGGACATGTACTTCCTAGGCTGGAACTCTATCAATCAACATTGCAAAAGGAAATTGACATGTCACTTGTGAGAAATGAAATGAAAATTGCTCATTCTTATGGTGCATTTTATGGTGCTGCAGTTGATTACCAGCATGTACTATGGTTTGACGAATTTGATCAGTTAATTTTGGATCACAAATCTAAGAGCGCATCTAATTTAGCTAGTAATTCTCTTGTAAGGATTGGGTATGGTGAATCGTTTTAAATTGATTATAAATCTGGATAATAAATGATTTCGAGACACTACATTCAAGTTGGCATTGCTAAAGGCTTGAATACACCATTAGATATTGGCCATTGGGGACCATGGAAAGCGATATTGATTTCTATGAGTATATTGGTAGGCCTTGTTGCTTTTTTTCAGATAATGTTGGAAGACCTGGGATCAAACTGGCCTTTGAGCGTGTCAATAGTTTCTATGTTTTGGTTTGTTACATATTTTGTCTGTTCTTATAAGCAGTTTAAGACTTTATATTTGTTTTCCAGTACATACATTATTCCTCTGTCTCTATTCCACCTTGGAGTTATTATTCCCCAAGCCTTTGGTTGGGTTACTGGTTATGAATCATGGGCAGTTGGCCCTTTCGCGAAATGGTTAGGAATGGCAGGATGGTATGCCGTATTAACATTAGCATGTATAGGTTTTGGTTATGGCATGTCTTGGAAAAAAAGTAGTTTTAAACCTCAACGGTTTGTTACTGAGCTACGTGTGGCCAATCGAAATCTTTCGGTTGCACGGTGGGATGGGTTGGGGTTGCTTATAGCAGCGGTATTTTTTCTTAGCCTTGCATTTTATTCGATGGGTAATCTTTTAAATTATTCCCGTGCTGATTTTTTTCATGGTGTTGGTGATTCACGAGGATTAGGGGGATTCCTTTATATTGGGCCATCTGCAGCCATTTTGTTGGCGATTACTGCTCAAAGTCGTTCTCAGAATGTTGTTGCCGCTATCATTTCATTCCTTATGTTTGCAGTAATATTGTTGTCTGGATATAGAACTCACGCATTCTTTCCTCTGCTGGTTGGGACGGTTTTGTGGGTGAAGCTGGGGAGAAAAATCCCCCCTGTATTGGCAATAACAGTAGTTTTTTTTGTGATTGTTGCGATTCCAGTTGTAGGTGCTTTACGTGAGCTAGGGCCATATGACAAATTGGCTTCGAAAGACTTTGAAACATCTATGCAGTCAGCAAAAGCAGAGGATACCTTTACTGAACTTGGTCAAACTGTGGGTGTGCTTGCACATGTATTTAGATTAGTTCCTGATAAAGATCCGTTCAGATATGGAACCTCATATTTAAAGGAGTTGTTGATTTCTATTCCTAATATTGGGTTTACACAAGGCCAATCTGATAGAGCCTCAATTGCACGAAGTGTTAGCAGTCCAGAGGTAATACAAGGGTTGGCACCTGCAGATTGGTTGACTTATCGTGTTGATCCAAATAGGTTTCGTCTTGGTGAAGGTATTGGTTTTTCAGCAATTGGTGAGCCATACCTCAATTTCGGATTAGTTGGAGTTGTTGTTTTTTTTATTTTGTTAGGTTTTTTACTGGGTCGTTTGGAAATGTTAAATCTACTTGAACACCCAAATTTATTGGTATTTTCGGCAGTAATGTATTGGCATTTAGCCAGGACTGTAAGAGATGATTTTGGTAATTTTCTGAAGCCGGCTATTTTCGCTTTAGTAGTTATTTTAATTTGGCGTATTTCAACTAGATTTTTGGCTCCAAAGCCAAATAAGGGATAGTTACGTGTCATTGAAACGAAATATTTCATGGACATTGCTAGGAAATTTAGTGTATGCCGCATCTCAGTGGGGAATGCTCATTGTAATAGCAAAAATCGCTGGCACGCTTGCACTGGGTAAATACTCGTTGGGGTTGGCAATCTCAGCGCCGGTATTTGCATTTTGTAATTTACAGTTGGCAGCTCTTCAAGCTACAGATGCAAATAATGAATATGACTTTCCAACATATTTTGGATTTAGAATTATTTCAACCTTGATTTCTATAGTTGTGATTATTTGTATTGCAATATTTTCAAATTTAGCATTAGAAACAACTTTGGTTGTAATTCTTATAGGGGTTGCTAAGTCTTGCGAATCGTTTAGCGATATTTCTTATGGGCTATTACAGAAGCATGAAGAAATGAAAAAAATATCTTATTCGTATATTTTAAAGGGTGTGATTTCTTTGGTTTCTGTATTGATAGGAATTGAATTGTTAGGAAGTGTTTTGGCAGCCACTATTTTGCTTGCTATTTCTTGGGGCCTACTTTTTTTACTGTACGATTTAAGAAATGTGAATTTAATATTAAAAACATCTGGAAGATTTATCAGGCCGTTAATAAATATTAGTGTTATGAGTCGACTGTTTTGGTTAGCCTTACCTATGGGTTTTGTAGTTATGCTTGGGAGTTTAAATATAAATATACCAAGATATTTTATTGTTAATCAACTTGGTGAGAAGGAACTTGGATATTACTCTGCAATTGCTTATATTGTCGTCGCTGGGTCAATGATGATAAATGCAATAGGACAGTCTTTGACGCCAAGACTTGCAAAATACTATCAGACTAACATTAATGCGTATAAACATTTATTGATTAAAATGTTTGGATTCTCATTGCTAATTGGTGTGTTTGGTGTGCTTGTGGCATTTACTTTAGGAAGACAAGTTCTCGTGCTTTTATATACGAAGGAGTATGCAGATTACGAGAATTTATTAATTTGGATGATGATTTTAGGTTGTGTATTGTATTGTGTATCTGTATTGGGGAGTGGCATTACAGCTGCCCGAAGCTTCCTATCGCAAGCGGCATATGCACCAGTAGTTGCAGGAATTATTTTTTTAATGTCTTACTTTCTGATTCCGAGTTATGGATTAGTTGGTGGCACAGGTGCATTGATTGTAGGATTTTTTATAATGTTGTTGATACAGTTATTTCAGATGATTCACCTAACAAAAGTACATAACTGAAGGTTTTATGATAATGAAAGGAAAAAATAATCGAGTTCGCATATTCATTAATGCTATCTCAGCCAGAAGGGGGGGTGGGCAAACCTACTTAATAAATTTATTGAAATTTATTCCTTCTGAATTTCATAATATGGATATATTTATGTTGGCACCAAAATCGTTAGTATTAAATTCGGATTATCCAAATATTAAGCGAGTAAATGTGGAATGGCCAGTTGAAAATCCATTCGTGCGAGCATTTTGGGAAAGATTTTTTTTGCCGAGCTTACTTCGTAAGTTAAATATAAATATCTTGTTTTGCCCTGGGGGCGTTGTAGGAACAATTGCTCCAAAAGGTTGTAAAACTGTCACAATGTTTCGAAACATGATCCCGTTTGACCCAAAGCAAAGAAGAAGATATCCATTAGGCTATATGCGTGTGCGGAATTGGATTCTAGAGAAAGTAATGCTTCGCAGCATGTTACAGGCTGATTTAGTAATCTTTATATCTGAATTCGCAAAAGATGTGATTGAAAAATTTGCGCAAAGACCTTTAAAGAAAGCAGTAGTGATTCCTCACGGTATAAATCCCCACTTTAGAAATGAAGAAGGGAATCCTTTGCCAAAACCTGATTGGTTACCAGAAGACGGCTATTTTTTATATGTGTCCATCTTTGATGTTTATAAGGCGCAGATTGAGGTAGTTCAAAGTTACGCCTTGTTAAAGAAAAAGCGAAATACCAAGGAAAAGCTAGTGCTAGCAGGACCAGAAAATGAAGAGTATGGAAATAAATTGCGTGCTGAAATTGATCGCTTAGGGCTAAAAGATGATGTTATGTTAGTTGGTGCTATACCATATAATCAACTTCCCGCTATTTATCATTACGCAAAAATAAACATATTCGCTTCAGAATGCGAAAATTGTCCAAATATTCTATTGGAAGCTTTAAGCGCGGGCCGCCCCTTATTTTCCTCTAATTACCCACCGATGCCTGAATTTGGTGGGGATGCTGCAGTATATTTTGACCCAGGTAAACCAGAGCAACTTGCGGAAAAAATATTTTCTATTATAGACAATTCTTCCATGATGGATGAGCTAGCTACAAAAGCAAAAATGCGCTCAATGCATTATCAATGGAGCGTAGCTGCCAGAAAAACTTGGGAAGTGATAATGGGTTTACATATTAAATCGGAAGAGAATAAGAGGTAAACATATCTATTTTAGTAGAAATAAATTTTTAAGATTTGTTTACAAAAATGGTTTTTATCGCTAATGAACCCCATGCAATACAGAATGGGTTTAATAATTATTTTTTCCGCATATAACAATAAGTTGGCGGATTCATAAAAAAGAGATTTTATTTACATGTGCGGAATTGCTGGCATTTATTCTTACCATACCTCCGCTAAGCGGGTGGAGCGTGACGAGTTATTAAAAATACGCGATGCTATGCGCTCCCGTGGGCCAAATGGTGAGGGGCTGTGGATTTCGGATGAAATGCGTGTCGGGCTCGCTCATCGTCGTCTTTCAATTATTGATCTCAGTGATGCTGGGTCGCAACCGATGATGTTTGGCGACTATTGTATTGTTTTTAATGGGGAGATTTATAATTATCTTGAATTGAAATCGACTTTGGAGGGCAAAGGGCATATTTTCAAGTCCAGAAGTGATACAGAAGTTTTACTGCATCTTTATGCGGAGTATGGTTCAGATATGCTGAACTATTTACGTGGAATGTATGCTTTCGCTATATGGGATAAAAAAAGAAATGGCCTTTTTCTTGCACGGGATCCTTTCGGGATCAAGCCTCTTTATTACGCGGATGATGGGAAGACAATACGCTTCGCTTCACAGGTAAAAGCTTTATTGCATGGTGGAGGGATTGATACCACCCCGGAGCCGGCAGGGCATGCTGGCTTTTTCTTGTGGGGGCATGTGCCTGAACCCTATACGTTCTATAAAGCAATTCGATCTTTACCAGCAGGGCAATCTTTATGGATAGGGAATGAAGGCCGACATCGCTTTGATACGTTTTTCAATATCCAGAAGGAATATGCCGATAGTAAAGATAACAATAAAGACAGTATTGGTAAGGAAGAACTGATTGAAGAATTGCATGCTGCGCTGAATGATAGTATCCAGCATCATTTGATTGCTGATGTACCAGTTGGAATTTTTCTTTCTAGTGGCCTGGATTCAACAACTATCGCAGCGCTAGCTTCTGAAAATTCGACAAGCAAATTGCAGTCTATTACGCTTGCGTTTGCGGAATTTGCGGGCGGAAATGAAGATGAGTCTATTCTGGCAAAGCTTGTAGCGGATAAATATGGAATTGATCATCAGACAAAATGGATTGCCAAGCATGATTTCAATGGGTTGCTCGCTGACTTTTTGCAAGCTATGGATCAGCCGACTATTGATGGGCTCAATTCTTATCTGGTGAGCAAGGTGGCCGCTCAATCCGGATTAAAGGTCGCTTTATCTGGCATGGGTGGTGATGAGATATTTGGCGGATATCCAAGCTTTAAGGATATTCCTATGATGGTTCGTTTGCTGGGGTTTGGGCAGTTTCTGCCAGGATTTGGAAAAATGTTCCGCTGGATATCTGCGCCGGTAATTAAGAAGTTTACTTCTCCGAAGTATGCTGGATTATTGGAATACGGTGGGGATTTCGGTGGCGCTTATCTCCTTCGGCATGGACTCTACATGCCCTGGGAGTTGCCAGAGTTGATGGATCCAGACATGGCCAGGGATGGTTGGAATGAGCTGTGTACATTACCTCGCCTAAGGGACACTACGAATGGAATTTCCAGTGATCATATGAAGGTTTCTGCGCTGGAGTTGTCATGGTATATGAGAAACCAGTTATTAAGAGATGTTGATTGGGCAAGCATGGCACATTCTCTGGAAATTCGTGTGCCTCTTCTGGATATAAAGCTCATTCAAAGTATCATCCCCTTGATGCAGATGGGAACAGCCCCTTCGAAAATTGATATGGCGCGTACTCCTAACGTGCAACTACCGGATGAGATTTTAAATAAACCCAAAACTGGATTTAATATTCCGTTGCAGGATTGGTTATCCAATGAAAAACTTCAGATTGCACCTGAAAAAAGGATGAGGTATTGGTCTAAAAAGATATATTCTGAGTTTTATGCTGGTTAACTTCTAACAATGGCTGTGCAACAGGAAATTGTATTATGAGAGAAAAACTGGCATTTATTTGGCTATTAATAATCCCAATTTGCCTGGCAATTTATTTTGCCTTTTCAATTGCTAGCGATAATTTAAAATCTGCATACGAGAATAATTTAGTTCCAATGCTGGAATTGGGGCTGGCTTTAGATGAAATGCATACTATTAGAGAAGAAATACTCTTGGGGGATGCCGTTGATGGAATTGATAAAGCATCGATTCATTATAATAAGATAAAGCAATTGGACGCGAGTATTGATAAGCATCTTCAATACGAATTGGTATCGGAAATGAGGGAGTATGAAAAAAAAGCACTTGGTGCATTTATTTTGTCATGGGCTGACTATAAGCAGACAAGAGATAAAACCATAGCATTTGTCAAATCCCAAGATAAAAATAAGCAAGTGTGGGATCTGCTAAAGTCTGATAGAAGAATGAAGTTTGAAAAGGCGAAGAATTCGATAATAGATCTAATCAAGCTTCAAAAAGAAGAGGCAACAAAAGAGTTTCGGGTAGTTCAAAAACTATATTCTTCAGTAAAGGTGATAAATTATATTTTGCTTGTATTGTTGTCTTTAATCTTGGTTTGGGCTGTTATTGTGACTGGTTACATGATTTCTAAAATAAATTTTTATGAAAAATAATGTTTTATATATCATGATTGGTAATTGTTCTTCCCAGACGATGAAATTTTTATGAAACTAATTAAATCATCATTTTATTTAAATTCGTAGGGTTAAATATGTTTAAAGATAAAACGTTACTAATCACCGGCGGCACAGGCTCATTTGGTAATACGGTGCTTGATGCATTTGTTAATAGTGACATCGGGGAAATTCGGATTTTTAGCCGTGATGAAACAAAACAGCATGATCTGCGGCTCAAATATAATAATGACAAAATCAAATACTACATCGGTGATGTTCGGTCATTTGATAGTATTAATACCGCCATGCGTGGTGTTGATTATGTATTTAGCGCAGCAGCACTTAAACAGGTTCCATCCTGTGAGTTTTATCCGATAGAGGCGGTTAGAACAAACGTCTTAGGCACGGAAAATACGTTAAAGGCCGCGATTAATAATAAAGTAAAAAATGCAATTGTATTAAGTACTGATAAAGCTGTTTATCCGATCAATGCCATGGGGATGACTAAGGCATTGATGGAAAAGGTGACTATTGCAACATCCCGGGGTCTTCCGGCAGATGCGCCGGTAATGTGCAATACACGATATGGTAACGTAATGGCATCAAGAGGTTCTGTTATTCCCTTGTTTGTTGAGCAGATTAAAAGTGGCAAGCCATTAACCGTTACAGACCCGGATATGACCCGGTTTATGATGTCATTACCCGAAGCGGTTGATCTGGTTCTTTTTGCATTTAAACATGGTGCTCAAGGCGATACCTTCGTTCAAAAAGCCCCAGCTGCAACTGTTTTGACGCTTGCTGAAGCATTAAAAAAGATTTTTGAAGGAAAGAACGAAATTCGGATTTTGGGTACACGTCATGGTGAAAAGAAGCATGAAGCACTGTTAAGTAGAGAGGAGTTCGCTAAAGCTGAAGATCTCGGCGGCTATTATCGGGTGCCTGCTGATAACAGAGATCTTAATTATTCTAAGTACTTTGTTGAAGGGGAGGCAAGGTTTTCTCAGGAGCAAGATTACACCTCTGAGAATACCGAGAGGCTGGATGTGGAGGGTATGATTCAAATGCTCTTGAAGCTTGATTTTATAAAAAATGAACTTGTGAGCCAATGATTTCATATGAAAAAAATAATGACGATTGTTGGGACACGGCCAGAGATCATTAAATTAAGTCGTGTAATTGCTGAACTTGAAAAATATACGGATCATGTGCTGGTGCATACAGGGCAAAATTATGATTATGAGCTGAATGAAGTATTTTTTAATGAGATGGGCATTCGGAAACCAGATTATTTTTTGGATGCTGCAGGTGAAAATCCGGCCATTACCATAGGCAATGTCATTGCAAAATCTGATGAGGTTATGGCTCAGATTAACCCTGACGGAATTTTGCTTTATGGTGACACGAATAGCTGTCTTTCGGTAATTTCTGCAAAACGAAGAAAAATACCGGTTTTCCATATGGAAGCCGGGAATCGTTGTTTTGACCAAAGAGTGCCTGAAGAGATAAACAGAAAAATTGTTGATCATCTCAGCGACATCAATATGACGCTGACGGAACACGCGCGGCGATATTTAATTGCTGAAGGGATAGGTGCTGAAACTGTCATTAAAACAGGCTCATCCATGAAGGAAGTGCTTGGGTATTATCGCGATAAAATTGATTCTTCAAATGTGCTAGAACGTTTGGCGTTAAAAGAAAAAGATTTTTTTATTGTCAGTACGCATCGTGAAGAGAATGTTGATTCTGAGAAAAACTTCAATAACCTGCTTGAATCACTCAATGTGATTGCGAAAACATACGGAAAACGGGTAATTGTTTCTACTCACCCGCGAACCAGAAAAAAAATGGAGTCTTTGAAATCCCTCGATTTTCATCCGTTAATAGAGTTCATGAAGCCCTTGGGCTTTTTTGATTACATCTGTTTGCAAAAAAATGCCTTTTGCGCAATATCCGATAGCGGAACAATCACAGAAGAGTCTTCAATATTGGGTTTCCCTGCCATCACTATTCGTCAGGCCCATGAGCGCCCTGAAGGGATGGATGAGGGTACATTGATTATGGCTGGCCTGGAAAGTGCCGATGTTTTGAATGCAATTGATATTGTGACTGGGCAATGGCAGGAAAATAATGATGTAGTCCATCTTGTAAAAGACTATGACGTGGATAACGTGTCACAAAAAGTAGTTAGAATCATTGTCAGTTATGTTGATTACGTAAATAGAACTGTCTGGAAGAAATATTGAAATGAAAAAAGCGGTTGTTTTGGGATGTGCGGGCATGGCCGGTCATATTATGGCCGAGTACCTGGATAATACTAACGAGTTTCAGGTGTTTGGTATCGCAAGAGAGCCTGGAAAATACGTTTCTGAACAGCTGGATGTGACTGATTTCATAGGGCTTGAGCGTGTGCTAGAAAAGATCAAGCCAGACTATGTGATCAATTGTATAGGGGTGCTAGTTGGAAAGTCGGCCAATGATATTGGCACAGCAATTCTAATTAATAGTTATCTTCCGCATTTTCTTTCAGGTCTTGGTAAAACAATAGGCTTTAAATTAGTCCATATTAGTACTGACTGTGTGTTTTCAGGCAAAGATGGCCACTACAATGAAAACGCTTTTAGAGATGGTGATGACAACTATGCTAGAACGAAAGCGCTGGGTGAGGTAATCAACGAGAAGGACTTAACAATACGTACATCCATAATCGGGCCAGAACTCAAAAAAAATGGTACGGGGTTATTGGATTGGTTTTTCAAGCAAAATGGTGAAATCAAGGGGTATTCAAAGGCTTACTGGTCTGGCGTAACAACACTTGAACTTGCGAAAGCAGTACATGAATTGATTAAACAGAATATTGCCGGACTTTTTCAGCTTTGCCCTGAAGCAAAAATTTCAAAATATGATTTGTTAATGCTGTTCGCGAAGGTGTGGGATAAAGCAATAAAGATTGTGCCTTCTGATAGTTATGAAGTTGATAAAAGCTTGGTCTGTACCAGAAAAGATTTTAATTATGCGGTACCTGAGTATGAGCGAATGTTAGTTGAATTGCGTGCCTGGATGGAAAAGCATGCAGATTATTATTCGCATTACATAATTAGTAACAAATAATATAAAGGATGGTGTTATGAATAATACAGAAAGGTTTTATCCAGAAGCGTTATTCGGTGGGTTTACAGATATTGATGGGACGGTAACATTCTTTAACAGGGTCAATTCGCTTCTTGACCCATCTTTTGTGGTTCTTGATGTTGGCTGTGGAAGGGGGGCATACAAAGAAGATCCGGTACCTCTTCGGAAGAGTCTTAGAGTTCTTAAAGGAAAAGTAGCTAAAGTAATTGGAATTGATGTTGATCAAAGTGCGCGAAAGAACCCTTTTTTGGATGAGTTTCGTCTTGTGCAAGGTTATCCTTGGCCGGTTGAGAGTAACTCCATTAATTTAATTGTCTGTGATAACGTTTTAGAGCACATTGAAAATCCAGATCAGTTATTTTTGGAAATTCACCGTGTGTTAAAAGACGGCGGCTATTTGTGCTTAAAAACTCCAAATAGATGGAGCTATATTGCGATAGCTGCGACACTTATTCCCAATAAATATCATTCGAAAGTGGTATCGATTGTCCAGGATGGGAGGAAAGAAGAGGATGTTTTTCCAACTGTTTACAAATGTAATAGTATTCGGAAATTAAAAAACATCATGAAGAAAAATGGCTTGGAGTGTGTGGTGTACGGCTATGAAGCTGAGCCATCCTATCTTTCTTTTTCAAAGATTGCTTATTTGTCTGGTGTTATGCATCAAAGATTTGCTCCTGAATTTATAAAGCCCGCGATATTTGCATTTGGAAAAATGAAGAAAGGGTTGTAGGTTTTAATTTCCATGAGAATGTTGCTGATAGTTGATGACTATTTACCCGGTAGTATTAAAGTTGCCGCTAAAATGATGCATGACCTTGCTTTGGAGTTGATGACTCAGGGTAATGATGTCACAGTCTGCACATCAGATGCCGCACTGAATGAATCATTTACCATTGAAGATTTTGGGGGAGTAAGGGTATTACGTTTTAAGTCGGGTTCCATTAAAAACGTATCAAAAGTTAAACGGGCAATTAATGAGACCATATTGTCTTTTAGAGCGTGGAAAAGTCTAAAAACGTATTTTGAAAATAATCATCATGATATGGTTGTTTATTATTCTCCTAGTATATTTTTTGGCCCTTTAGTGTGGAAATTAAAGAAAATTTGGGGCTGTAAATCGTTTTTAATTCTTCGTGATATTTTCCCGCAATGGGTTGTCGATAACGGATTGATAAGTAAAAATTCTCCCATCTATTATTATTTTAAATTTTTTGAAGCAATTAACTATGCTGCAGCCAATGTTATTGCAGTTCAATCACCGTCTAATCAAGCATACTTTGAGTATAATAAAAAATATAAAAGAAAGCTGGATGTGTTGTATAACTGGTCTTCTGTTGAGAAAGTGCAAAAAAATAATGACTTTTACCGCAAAAAGCTTGGCTTGACGGATAAGGTGGTCTTTTTTTATGGTGGAAATATCGGTCATGCTCAGGATATGATGAACCTGGTTAGGCTTTCAAAATCTTTGATAGACTATCCTGAGGCACATTTTCTTTTTGTAGGCAAAGGTGATGAGGTAGAACTGATCAAGCAGTCCATCAAAGACGAAAATATTCAAAATATTACTTGTTTACCATCTGTTAATCAGGATGAGTATGAGCAGATGTTGGCTGAATTTGACATTGGGCTTTTCAGTCTTCATAGAGATCATAAAACGCATAATTTTCCCGGAAAGTTGTTGGGTTATATGAAGCAATCCATGCCAATTTTAGGTAGTGTAAATATGGATAATGATTTGGAAACCGTTCTTACTGAAGCAAAGGCTGGTTTTGTTACTGTGAATGGTAATGATGCTGATCTGACAAAAAATGCGATACTGCTAATTGAATCAGAAAAGTTGCGTATACAAATGGGGAATAATGCCTATAAATTGCTAGGCGAAAAATTTTCAGTAAAGACTGCTGTTGATAAAATTTTGCAGCATCGATAGGATTGATGGTGTTAACTTAAATCCATGAAGTTTCACGGCGTTTTGTAATGATGGTTTTTAGTTTTTTAGTCACAACATGACATTGTAGAGATACACTTTTTTTCACAACGGCAAAAGTTCATCTCTATGAGTACCAATAACAATAAAATGCCACTACTACAATCCTTTTAGATCGTAGATTAGTCTGGCCAAATAAACAAAACTATTCAAATCGATAATTTTTAGCAAAATATTTGGGGCGCTTGCAATACAGGCATTAAGTTTTTTTGGTGCTGAAGATGCGCATTGTTGAAATGATGAGCCGGGGACATCAGTGTTTAGTGTCTGTCCTGAAAATAGCGAGCTGTTATCAATAAACTTCGACTTGTTTGCGTAAATTGTAATGTGAAGCAGCACTTATATTTGAACTGGAATGAAATAAGGGTTAACTAATGAATACAAAAAATGTAAATGTAAAGACGATATGGAAAGAGACGCCGATGATATGGGCCTCTTTTTTGGTTGTGTTTTTTCTGCTGATTTTTATGTTTCAGGATGGATTGCTAAGGATGGTGGAATTTTGGGGCAGGGAAGAGTATAGCCATGCTTACTTGTTACCATTTATCGCGCTGTTTCTTGTTTGGCAGAAGAAAGATAAGTTGGAGCAGATTCCCTTTCAAGGTTCATGGATAGGTTTGTTGGTGGTACTGGCAGGTGCACTGCTGTTTTTTGCAGGAAATCTCGCAACGTTGTATGTAGTGGTTCAATATGCATTCCTTGTGGTATTAACTGGGGTGATCTTGTCATTTACTGGTTGGCGTGGCTTTAAATTGATTTGGGTTCCGTTGCTTATCCTGCTGTTCATGGTTCCCTTGCCGACTTTTTTGTTCAATAGCCTGTCTGCACAATTGCAGTTGATTTCTTCTCAGCTTGGCGTTGCTGTGATTCGTCTGTTTGGTATTAGTGTGTTTGTTGAAGGTAATGTGATTGATCTGGGTGCTTTTAAGTTGCAGGTGATTGAAGCTTGTAGCGGGTTGCGTTACTTATTTCCATTAATGACATTGGGATTTATTGCGGCATACTTCTTCAAAGGCGCATTTTGGAAGCGGGCAATAATTTTCTTGTCCAGTATGCCTATTACTGTTTTGATGAACAGCTTTCGTATTGGTGTGATTGGCGTACTGGTTGATAACTGGGGTCAGTCTATGGCAGAAGGCTTTTTGCACGACTTTGAAGGGTGGGTAGTGTTTATGGCATGTACCGGCCTGTTGGTTGCTGAGATGTGGCTGCTGGCTAAAATAGGGAAGAATAAGTTGCCATTACGCGAAGCTTTTGGCCTGGATTTCCCCGAACCTTCGCCGAAGGATGCCAAGGTGCAACGTCGTACAATTTCCAAACCCTTTATGGCATCTGCTTTTGTAGTCGCATTGGTTGTGGCGTTATCTGTTGCTATGCCAGAACGTGTAGAAGTGTTGCCGAAGCGTGCTGATTTTTCAAGTTTTCCCTTGAAAATTGGTGATTGGCAGGGAAAAGGGGATCGTCTGGATCAGATCTTCATCGATGCGCTGAAATTTGATGACTATATTATTGCAGATTTTGTTGATAAGAGTCAGCAACCTGTTAATTTTTATGTTGCCTATTATGCTTCACAACGTAAAGGTGAATCGGCACATTCTCCACGTACGTGTATACCGGGCGGGGGGTGGGAGATCACGAGCCTTACTCAGCGGGATATTGACGGGGTGAGTGTTGCTGGTCATCCCCTCCGCGTGAACCGCCTTGTTATAGAAATGGGTGAAACCAAGCAATTGGTTTATTACTGGTTCCAGCAGCGTGGTCGTGTGATTACCAATGAATATCTGGTGAAATGGTATCTTTTCTGGGATGCGATAACACGAAATCGTACGGATGGTTCACTCGTGCGGTTGACTGCCTTTCTGAAGCCAGGAGAGGATATCGCTAAGGCGGATGAGAAGCTGAGCGCTTTCGCAAAAGCGGTGAATCCAGAGCTGAAAAAATATATTCCAGAGTAACTATAAGTGAGTTTATTTTTTGGCTTTATCATCGCCGTCTTTGTAACGATGGTACTCATACCTCCGCTTATGCGTTCCGCAGAGCGGTTGCGGATAGTTGACATCCCTGATGGGCGCAAGGTTCATACGGGGGCTATTCCACGGATCGGTGGGGTGGCCATGGTGATAGGCGCTTTAATCCCCATGGTTATGTGGTTGCCGCCTGAAAGGGAAGTTATCGGTTATTTGCTAGGCATTGTTATTATTCTTTTCTTTGGTGTATGGGATGACCGGAAGAATCTCGATTACCGGCTGAAGTTTCTGGGGCAAATTATCGCAGTGTTAATTGTGGTGGTGTTCGGCGGGTTAAAAATTAAATATGTCCCGTTTATGGGTACTGAACCCGTGTCTGATTATATTGCCATACCGTTGACTGTATTTGCATTGTTGGGCATTACTAATGCAATAAATCTGGCAGATGGATTGGATGGTCTGGCCGGCGGAACAACCATGTTGAGCTTGGGGATGATTGCCATCATGGGATATATGGTGGATGGCATGAGCCTGGTGCTGATCGCGGCTTCGGTGATGGGCAGTATTTTAGGATTTCTTCGGTTTAATACGCATCCCGCCAGTGTATTTATGGGGGATGGTGGTAGCCAGTTTCTGGGGTTTTCGGCAGGGGTGATGGCAATTATGCTGACCCAGGAAATAAACCCGGTTGTGAGCCCGGCCGTTGCACTATTGATTTTAGGCTTGCCAATTCTGGATACATTCATGGTAATGAGCCAGAGAATATACGAGAGACGTTCGCCATTTTCACCTGACAAAAATCACATTCACCACAAACTACTGGCCCTCGGCTTTGATCATTATGAGGCGGTTCTGCTCATTTATCTTACTCAATCCATATTGGTGCTGGGGGCGTTTTTTCTTCGTTTTGATTCTGATTTTCTGGTTTTCTCCTCCTATATCTTGTTTTGTGTTGCTGTCGTTGTTTTCTTTCGTGTGGCGGCAAAAACCGGATGGCAGATGCATGTGAATCAGGGAGAAAAATCTAACTCCATGGTGGCACGTGGCATACGGTGGTTGCGTCAGGATTTCAGGCTATTAAAGGTGGTATTTTATTTTTCCATAGTCGCTATTTCAGCTTATCTGCTCCTAGCATCGTTGCTTGTGCAATTTGTGTCCATTGATATTAGCGTGTTATCACTGGCTTTGCTTACAGTGTTGATAGGGTTGTTTTTCAAACGTAGAGGGCAACCTTTCAGTATTGTGGAACGTGCCATTTCTTTTGTGACGGCTGCTTTTGTTGTGTATTTGGTGCAGTTGGTGCCGGGGGTACTTGATGACTATGCGTTATACGGTAATATCTTTTTTGTGATGTTAGCCGTAGCTATAGGGATTGGTTTTCGTTTTTCTCATGCAGACCGGTTTCGGATAACGCCTTTGGATTTTTTGGTGATATTTATTGCCGTGGCCGTACCCAATTTGCCGGACGCAAATATCGAGGGAGCGAATTGGGGAGAAGGGATTGCCAAGCTGATTGTCTTGTTTTATGGGATAGAGCTTGTATTAACAAATATTTTACGGCGATGGGATGTGATGAGAGTGGTGATTTGTTTTACTTTGTTGCTATTAGGGGCAAGAGGTATGCTGAATTAGTCTTCATCTGGAAACATCTGTTTCTTATTTCCCTTGCTGGGGCAGGGAGAGGGTGGTAACGCCTTGAAATTAACACTAACCCACAAGAGGAGAGGGGGTATACGTTTCCGGATGAGAGCTACTTAGATAGGGTACCTATGCTTAGCCGGAAGTAGCTTAATTTGGTATGTTTGACGTGATGGTGTTTTCAAGGTGCACTAATATTTAAACTGCACTTTTGAAAAATATGCGCTTTCCATTTTTTGGACTATTTGAACAAAGTAAGATTTTTTTGGTGAAAAATGTGCTGATTGTGTCATCCACGGCATATTATGAATGAATATTTTGGTGGGTTTTTGATAATGATATTGAGAAATGTATGGCTTTAATTATTCGAAGATTACTGGCCGTCTTTGGAATACTTCTGCTAGCAGCCTGTCGGACTTTTCAGCAATGGATATGCTATAATCATATCCATTAAATAACTGAGCACTGTGATGTCCAACTTCATCCTCGCTGACCGCAA
>JAYVLG010000110.1:0-2838 GCA_043759595.1 Sulfurirhabdus sp.
AATGGTGGCTGTAGCTCAGTTGGTAGAGTCCCGGATTGTGATTCCGGTTGTCGTGGGTTCGAGCCCCATCAGTCACCCCAAATATTCAAAGGCTTGCAGCTATGCAGGCTTTTTTTACGTCTAGCATTTTGCAAAATGTAACCAGTTTGTAACCGCATTTGCTCAATGACAACCCATCGCACCAAAGAAAAACCCACCTCACGGGTGGGCAGCAGCGCCAGAATAATCACCGCAAGAACTATTCCCAGTGCAATCTCGATAATCATGGACTCCCCCTAACCATTACTCCCACCCGTCCTTTTACGTGGCTTTGTCGCTCAGTGTTAGATTCCCCGCAACGCTGCATAGGAAGCTGGCTGTATCTTCTGAAAGCTCATAGCAGTAGCAAAATCTTGTCCGTTCTCGGCTATAAAAGCACAAACACCTTTAGGGGTTGTATTCTGTTGCTTTGCAGCATCGAGCATGGCTTGGTCAATGGTTGAACGTAAGACCGATTCCATCTTTGATAGAAACCATTCCTTGTTAGTATTTTTCCAACCTTCCGTGGCGGAAGCAATGCGATATTCCTGCGCATTGGTTGCTATGAAAGCTTTAACAAAAGGCGCTATATCCACCCCAAGCTTGAGGCAGTATTCGTGCCGAGCTTTGACATTGACGTAATAGAACCCAAAGAATTGGTCGGCAGCAACTGACCGTTTTTTTTCTAAACTACCTGCGGAAACTAATGAGGCTTCTGCATTCTTTGAGGCGACCTCCGCGAATGCAATTGAGGGTGGCATATCTGGATGCGTAGCAACAGCATCTGCTTTATTCTTTTCAAAGCTAATATTGGCTCGTTCAATTCCATTAGTTGCCACATATCCTTCCTTGGCGTACTTGACCACAACAAAGACCGCAATGAAAGCAACAACCCAAATCGCTTTCTGCCCAAGGCTCTTCATCACCGCACCCTTTCCCTTAACGGAATTCAGCGCTAAAGAAGCATCTGTGTCCGTCAATAATTTATGACTTACCTTTGGCTGTTCTCCTAATTTATTCAACGACTTGATAGCTTCAACTATACGTTTGCGAATAATTCTATCCCTTAGGAGAGCAAAAGCCACAGCAAGACCTAACCCACCCGGATAACCAATATCACCTTCGACAAAAGCATTGATAATCATCAATACCATTAAGGCAAATATTACCCAATAAGTAGTACGGTAGCCTTTAGTTAATGGGTAAGTGATTTTCTCTTGGCACGCAGGGCATGTAAGTTTTTGAAACCCGAGAAATGACTGTTTTGGTGCTTGATTAAATTTGTGACTGCATTTTGTACAAACTGCATCAATTGATGATAAAGCCATATGCACTCCATTTTAATTTAGACTCAGTAGCACCAACACAATAACTTTAAGCATTACACTCCTTTAGACTTAAAGATTTCTCAAGCATAGTCCGTTATCATTACTTGAGCATTGATTATTTGTCTTTCATTAAATTCCGAACCACCCAATAGCCGGGGTCTTGGTATCAAATAATTGTGCGCACGATGACAAGACACCCCTGCCTATCAGCATCATCTATCTGCTCTTGCTCTTCGGGTGTTGGTGTCGCACCTTTGCAGATGATGTTAAATATCGTGGGCATTTTCACTGTCTTTTGCTCCAGCGCCGAAACTCTCTGTTTAATCGTTGTCATGTTCCACCCCTACAGCCTAGCGTCTGATTCACTCAAGAAAACTATCAATCCTTTCACGTCTGCCAATCCCGCACGCGCACGGGCTTCGTCGTCTGTCTCGCCATCTTCACGCAACACCAGCTTATAACCAGCGCCAGATTGACGCTCTAGTACTGCAATCCTACTTTGTATTGTTGCCATGATTATGCTTCTCCAGTTCAATGCCCTGCTCAACTTGTTGCCGAAGTACTCCAGCAAAGTTTTTATGGCTACCATGCTCAGCAATAACCCGTTCCCTGCTCGTACCCATTTTCGCCAGTAACACGTCGATTCGCTGTTCAAGTTCCGCAGTCAGTCAGCAACGATAAATTACCTTCTATTGCATCTCGCTTCGCTTCAAGACGTTCGATTCTCTGTTCAATACTTGCCATTTTTCACCTCTTCCAATATAGAAATGCGGCGTTCCAGTTCGTCGATTTCCTTTATTCGTGCCAGCGCACCCAATCCAGTCAGCAGCGCAGCACCTTGACCTGGTGCAATCGTTCCAGCGGCTACAGCTCGTACTATTGCCACACCTTGCGCAGTCATGCCTTCACCGTCTGGCATGGATAGTTCTACAGGCTGTTCTATCGCCTTCATCGGGGGCAATACGCGCTCCAGCAAAAGGCGTGCGGCCTGTGCGTCACCTTCCTTTGCCTTGCTCACCAGTTGCGTGATAATTTCAGGCAGGTGGGCGGCGATACTCTCCCGAAGTTTTGTGACTTCACCAGTTCCAGGTTTCCGTCCGTTTGGGTTTCCCGACTCGCCAGCTTTCCATCGACCACGTTTAGTTTTCTCTGTCGTTGTCATCGTTGCTTACTCCCTGCTTTATCAAGTTCACAAAAAACGTCCTGGCAATCCAGCGCCATGAATGCCACGCCACCGGCTCCGGCCATCATCTGTTTAGCCGCGTTGCCGATAGCTTGGCCTTCGGTGTTCGTGGTTCGCCCAGGTCGTAATCCCAATACTCTGTCGGGATGTCGTCATGGGTGCGGGTGAAGTTGTTGCTGTTGTCGTCACCGTGATTTTCACTATCGCCATCCACTAGTGTCCGGTTAAAAATCGAATAAATTCAGTTGGTTATTAAATTCAAGCGGTTCAGGACTGCAATCAACCCCTGCGAAGGCCTGTGATAGCTGG
>JAYVLG010000111.1:0-6170 GCA_043759595.1 Sulfurirhabdus sp.
GAAGTCGATTCATATCGGAGTCGGCGGAATCTTAGCGGTAATTTCCAGCAGCTACCTTGCCATCATTGGTATTAAACGCTTCTTGGTTGCCAAAGCTCAGGCCTAATTAAAAATCACTAAAATTATTAGAGAGAAAAATGAAAATGACCTTAAATAAGCTCGGCATGATTGCAATTGCCACATTATCCATTTTAACGATCGGATGTTCAAAGTCTGACAATGCGCAGAACACTGCAGACAATTCGGCAGGAGGCTTACAAGCCACGATGTCTCAACAGGGGGTCAATAAAGTCACCATTGCGGCGCTTCCACAAGCAAAAGCAGATACACCTCTTGAACAATACGTCAAACTTGACGGTGGCAATCAAGTGATGTTTGCCTATTATGCGATTTCCAATCTCCCAATAGACTATGAAAAAATTGCTCGCTCATACTCGAATGAGTATCGTCAAACCTCTGACGAGTTCAAGAAGCGGGATATTTTGAATTCTCTCAAACCACGAATCGATGCAGAAATTTCAAAAGCAAAAGACCAGCGTTACTGGAAAGTTACACAGCGTGCAAATCTGTCGCATTTTGACTTCGATAAAAAGACCTTTGCAGAAAATAACGCATTGTTGCAAGACGGTGGATACGTTTATTTTGATGATAACAGCGCCTATAATCTCTCCCTAACTAACGGTGAAGGTTTCAGAACGATCAAAGTAGATGATGAGAACAAGGCGCGACAGATAGAAAAGAATGTTAATGACGCCTATTCGGCACCAATGAATAATGTGTTCTACGTATTTGTGCAAGATGTAGATCAAAACAAATCGACAGTGAAGTGTCAAATCATCAAATCTAAATTGCTAGATAAAAGTGGCAACGATTTAGTGATGTAGTAGATCAAAATTCAATTGCCCCGTGTCACTGCGGGGCTTTTTTGCGTTTTGAATTAATCCAGTTGTTTACGCAGCAGGCTTTTAAGACCATTGTCGGGGTCATGACTACAGGGATACAAAAATTTTGTTACTTCGCCTTCATGAAGTTCACGTGGATGCTGTATATAGAAAAGAAGATGAGCTGTCGAATCCAGAATCGATAGGCTTCTACGAGGGCTAAAATATCTGCAACGGCACGCTTCGTGTATTTGATCCATCAAGCGTGGCGGGGCGTTGTCAGTGAGGGGCAGGTTAACGTGTTGACGATCCCATAAGTGTAGCTCCTTGGTGGTGGTTAACGTACGCAATTTAATACAGAAATAAGCTAACTGCATTATTATGCATATGCGGGCAGTCAAAAAAATGAAATATAAAATTAATCAAATGGTTAATAAAAATATGCACGCTTCACTATTTTTAATAATACGGACCGGTCGGTCCGTCTAATTATTTTTTTTTAAGCAGCATCAACCAAAGGGAAAAAACATGAATGAACAAGTTAAGGCAATCGATGAGAAGTTTTGTAGCGAGTGCGGTGCTGTAATAAAAAACAAGGCCGAGATATGCCCAAAATGCGGTGTCAGGCAATTGGCTCAACCAACAACAATAAATCTTGGCCCAGTGGCATCAAATGGCAAAAGCAGGATTGCAACTATACTTTTTGCTTTTTTTCTGGGCGGTTTCGGTGGTCACAAGTTCTATCTTGGTCAAGTTGGCTTGGGAATCCTTTATCTGCTCTTTTTCTGGACATTTATCCCTGCCATCGTTGCTTTTATAGAGTTCATCTTGTTCCTCACAATGAGTGACGAAGCATTCAATAGAAAATACGGACAGGCCTAACGAGTAAGGTTAGATTGTGATCGCGAAGAGCCACAATCTGAACCATTTGTTGTACAACTCGAAACTATACGTATTTCATATCTCATTTCCGCTCCCTATTGAATCATAGCCGGCAATCTCGTTGGTTGATTGATGTAGGAAAGCGACTTGATCGCTTTCATGGCTTTACCGGTGGTCGTTTTCCCGGACAGGCTGGCGACTGTACTCCCACCGTTCTTGATGGCGGAAACGACATCGGCATAGGTGTACTGCGGGTTATAGGCACGAAGCATTGTGGCAATACCAGCTACCGCAGGTGCGGTCATTGATGTTCCGTTTTCTAACTTGTAAGTCGTATTGTTGAGTATCGACATGTTTATAGTGAAGCCAACCAAAGTCGCACCTATGCACGATTGGATTTCAAATGAAGACTGCCGTTTAGTAGATTAAATAATTTTAAATTTTTATTGCATATTCGGATGCAATCAATCAAAGGTGTCAATCAATGAAGGTATTGATGGCACTCCAACTTAATATAAGGGGATATTATGTTTCGTTATTTTGTAGCTGTTCTTTTGCTTGTTAACTCAAGCTATGCGCTCTCAGAAAATTATAATTTTTCTTTCGGGGATCTTTTAAAAATTGGTAGTAAAGCCGTCCAAAAAAAAGTGGAGCAAACGCCATTAGAAGTGGCATTGGAAGCTAACGCAGAGGTAGACAAAAAAGGATGGCGAAATTCAGAGGAGTTTGTTACCCAAGACTCTGTATTATTTAAAGGATTTTCAGCAATTTATGCCCCCAATCCCATGATAAGTTCTATATTGCCAGATCCATATCTAATGGTGTATTTAACGAAAACTGATGGAGATGTTCCAGTTGTTCTAAACCTGACAGACTTGAGGATGTACATTAAACGTAATGGGGATTGGTCATTAGGCAGCAAGGATGATATAAAAAAATATTTCCGTGAATCATTATTTCCTTCTATTAATAGGGATGTTCTCGTAAATAAAGGTCCTAAAGAGGAGTCCAGAGTATTAATGGTGTACGGGACTGGTTGTGCTTTTAGCCAAGGTGCGGAGAGCTTGCTTGAGCATAATAAAACGCCTCATTCGATTTGGGTATCGGGGATAGATGACAATAAGCCTTATGCCTTGGATCTGATGTGTGGAGATGCGGCAACATGGAGCGGGTGGACGAAAGGTAAAAAAGCTCCTTCGCGTGAATGCGTTGAAAGGGAAAAATATAAGACCGCCAATAATGAATTTTATGAAATATTCATGTTGCTCGGTTACCGGGAATTTAATTGGCCAATCTTTATTGATAATGATGGCGCCATTACAATGAGGCCCGGGAATAATGGACAAGTAGCCAGTAAAGTAAATTCATATAAATAAAATTAAAATGTATTCATTTAATCAAGAATAGTTAAGAAACGACCTTAATTTTCTTCATAGAGAATTTATTTATAGAATCATTTTAGGAGATATTTATGCGTAAACGTTTCGTCCTTATTGTTTTTTTACTTGTTAGTTCAAATCTCACTTTTGCTTTTGATTTTAGCAAGTTGGGTTTTGGCTCCAAAAAATCCACCACACCGATAGAAAAAGTCGAAGAAGCGATGTCAGACGTGACCGATACGCAATTTAAAGACGGTGTAAAGCTCACCTCTGAAGATTCTATTGCCTTTAAAGGGTTTACAGCCATATATGTAGACGGCCAATTTATGTACTTAACCAATAGCAACATGGATGGTGGAGATCATATTGTCATTATGCCCCTTAAATATTCCGATGGGTCGGGACAAAGAATGTATATAAAACATGACGGGAAATGGTCGAACGCTAATTTTAAGACTGTGGATAAATTTGTTCGTGGTTGGCTACTACGTTCAATAGATACCCAATTGCTTGTCAATCCTGATAATAATGAAATACCAAAAGCACTGGTAATGTACGGTGATACATGTGGGTATAGCCAACGCATGGAAAGACTGCTTGAAACTCAAAATATACCCCACTCGATCATTCCCCAAAAATTTACTGGTTCAACCAATTCCAATATTTCGTTGGCATGTAGTAATGCTGCAACATGGAAAGAGTGGTCAACAGGTAAGTCAGTAACATTTCATGAATGCAATGAAAAGCAAGATTACGATAAATTTATTGAGCAGTTTGAAAGCGTTGTATATATGATACAAAACAGCATAGGCTATCCATATACCGTTTTTCCCAATGGTGAGACACATGCCGGCGATCCTTCTGGCTCTAAGCAAGCAACAACAACGTTTCTTGATCAGTTAAATGCGTCGCAACTTAAAATGCAATAAAATATATTACAAGTCGAGTCAAAAATCTTAGTGTTAATTACACAACATCACTATCGAGAATCGACACTCCAATACCTCGCTAGAAATAGAAATTGAAAGAGGCAGAAATAAGTAGGCACTAGATTTTAATAACTCCATAAAACGGGAAAAATAAAAATGGGCACTTCTAATCAGGTGCCCATTTTGATTTGGCGTTGTTGAGCCAAACATGCGAAAGTTACTACAAGGTCGCAAGTTCATTGGCGCTGTTGCCTGTGCCAAATTGAATTTCCGAAAATGGGAAGACCAATTACACGAGCCAATGTTGCAAATGGGTACAGAGTACGCAGTCTCGTTTTGAGAAATCTGCCATTCGGGATGATTCACACGCCTATGACCGGTGACGACCCCGTACCGGCCGTTGGCCCATCCGGATGCCACCGGCAGCTACGGCCGAGGAGCCGTCATTCCCTGCTGTATTCCCGAGCGTCGCTTATTGGCCGGACTGAGGCAGTCAACCATCAACGAAACAACCGACACTTATGTATTCTATTTCAGCCCTTCTAGTTCTGCTTAAATTTTCTACGCTGCGTAGGCCACAGCTGCCGGATATGACCAACACCACGCCAGCTTCGAAAATTGTCGCTCAGAGAAAAGATGGCTTACTGTAGCACTAGTGTGCTACAGTAAGCGCGTTCCCTTAATTATTGGAGGCGCCCATGTCAACAACCACCATACGTTTACCGGAAGAACTTAAAGCGCGCGTTGCAGCAGCAGCAAAACGTTCTGGCACAAGCACGCACAGTTTCATTCTTGAGGCCATTGCAAAAAAGACGGAGCAAGATGATCTGCGTGCAGATTTTGATTCCGTTGCAGAGGATCGTTATGCCCGTATCGTTGCCACCGGGAAAACGATTTCGTGGCAGGAAATGCACGGATATCTGGAAGGTCGCCTTGTCGGCAAAGAAGTGAAACGCCCAGTAGCACGAAAACTGGCACGCTGAAGATGTCGCATATTGAATTGGCATCTGAAGTTGGCGATGATTTTGAGCGTATCCTCGATCACCTTGCCCAATATCAGGTTGAAAATCCAGCGTTGCGCATTCGGGAGATTATCGAGGCGATTAATGTGCTTGAGCACAACCCCATGATTGGTCGCCCCGCGAATAACAACAAACGTGAACTAGTGATCGGACGTCACTCACATGGCTATGTTGCTTTGTATCGTTACATTGTCGAAATCGATACCGTTTTTGTCCTTGCAGTACGCAACCAAAAAGAGGCTGGCGACGAGGAACTTTGAACAACAGCTAAGGCAAAAGTGACTGAACCGCCCCCTACCTCTGTGAGGGACAGAGCAATCGTATCCCCGAAACAAGACTGCGGGCATTACATTTAAAATCTAGTTGCCTGACAACGGACAGTCTCGAAGGGCTCTTTATGGCCAATACTTGCCGGTTTCCTGAAATGTCAGTCCACACCATGAACCATATATCAACAGTATATTCAGATGTAACGATAAACCTGCCCCCTACATTGCATCATGAATTAAGCCGTGCAATATTCTTGCCTTTAAACTCTCCAGCACGCGTGCCGGCATCAGCATACTCCGGTCGAGTGGCGGTAGTTCCAGCGCGTCTAGCGTGTTCTTCAGCAGCAGCCCCAATTCTGTATCGCCTTCCATCAGCAGGCGGCGGCTGAAGAATAACGTGTCAGGATCTTCCTTACGCATCGCAAGCTGGATGAAGTCATAGGCTTTCGCGCTGATGGTGAGGTCGGGTGTTTTGTCCGCACGGATAGCCGTGACACCGCGTTCGTTTAGCTTGAAGTGCAACGAGACTTGTGCGTCTCTTATGCGCAGGCATATCAGCTTGCCGTGCAGCGGGTGCAGTGCTTCCGAGCGCAGTGTTTCACCAAGGGCCAGGTTTAGCGCCTGGGCGAAGGCGAACGAGTGCGGGTACTGCGGCAGCATGGAAAATAGCGTGCTGAGTGGTTTTGGCAGGGTGAAGGGTTGCATTTGTGCTCTCCTGGTGATTTTTTCAGTGTGTTACTTTTTTACTTAGAAAAATCCTTTGCATTGTGTAGGAGCGGGCCATGCCCGCGAACAGTTTGGTCGCGGG
>JAYVLG010000112.1:0-13790 GCA_043759595.1 Sulfurirhabdus sp.
CAAACCAGAAAACAAGCGATTCAGGAGATTACCGAGTATATTGAGATATTCTATAACCGACAAAGAAAACAGGCCCGACTAGGCTATTTGTCACCCGCATCTTTCACAATGAAATTCTATGAAAAACAGTTCGTGGCTTAACCCGTTGGACTCTTTGTTTGATAACCGACCTCAAAACAATGGGCAGGGAAAAAGGAAAAGATAATTACAAAGATAGATAACTATCATCATGATATTGGACTTGGCGGTAATTTGGAAAGCACTCCTTGGTGCGCGTCATTTGTTAATTTTTGCCTAAAAGACAGTGGCAATTCCCACGAAAAAAGCGCGTCTTCACAGTTTCCCATTGCGAGTAAAAAATTTAAAAAAACAGATAAACCAATTTATGGCGCCATTATGGTTTTAAAAAACTATTACGCTGGGACTAATAAAGAGCACGGAACGGGTCATGTAACATTCGTGTATGGCATTGCGAAAAATGGGCGAATAGCAGCCTTGGGAGGTAATCAAGGTGACCAAATCAAGCTCTCAGGGTATGCACAGTCAGGAGCATCTTCGACTTTTATTTTGACATCTGGTAATAATAAAGTGAAGTTAGAGCAGCGATTTTATAATTATTACATTCCAGTCACATATTCCAATTTTGCAGACCATGAAAATGCTGCACCAATAGTAGATATACACATTGTAAATAAAGAATTTTTTGGGGTTGGCGAAAACAAATCGATGTCAGGGGAAAGCACACGATGAAAATTTTTTTTTTAATCGCAATTGTGTTCACTGGCGTGTTCACAATCAAAGCGACTACTGCAGGCTCTCGTGAGGGATATTACGTATTAGCATTCCCTCTTGACGCAATATCAGAACATAAGGTAGTGCCAATTTTAAAAAGATATTTTAATCACCAATTTAATCGTAAGCTTTACGATGAATGCAGCTCTATCAATGGTACTGATACTGAACTAGCTTATTTGAAAAAACGGCCAGAAACTCTCAAAACTATCTATGTTGAAAAAGCACTTTCAGGGAAGAAGGAGGCTTTGAAGAAAACTAAAAAAATAATTAGTGATTATCGTGACGCGGAGATACATGATGGTTTTGATGCGTTAATTGTATACCGCTACAAAGTGGAGAAAATTGAATTTTGGGGAATTTCTCCTGTCCCCGAAGAAAAAAACACTATGGCTATATCGGAAAGCCTTTCCGATAAAAATATTGCTCAGGCGATATGTAAAGTGCTTTCGCCTTTGCCATACGCTTTTGGTCCTTGATGTGTAGCACACAAAAAAGCTCGGAAAAGCAAAAAGCCCCCAATAGTATGGGGGTTTTTTTAACTTCCGAAGCGTTTCAGCAACGCTTTTGTTAGGTTGTCGCTATATTAGCCTAACAGGAAAGGAGAGCTTTTCTTGTTACCACGATTGTCGCTGGATGCGCTGTTGCCGCGATTATCGTTAGAAGGTCCATTGCTACGGCTGCTGGAACTGCGGTTACCATTTCCATTGGAATTGGGGTAGCTGCGGTTTCCGTTAGCGGTGCTGGCATTGGCGCTGTTGCTACTGCTGCGACGTGGCTCTGAGTTGCGTGAAGCATAGCCATCGCGCTCAGAACGTTTGTCATTGTTGTAGCTGCTACCAAAGGTATTGCCGTTGGTGTTGCTATTGGGGTTAGCTGAAGCGGTGCGGTCAAATCCTGGGCGATCCGGACGGCGATCTTGACCCTGGCTGAAAGTGCGCTCACCTGTTGGCTTTGAACGGCCACCGCCACCATTGCTGCTACCGCTGCGACTTGGGCTGGAATTGTTCCATCCACCAGAATTTGAATTGTTTCCAAAGCTTCTGCCGCCGCGTTTTTGGCTGACATTAGGCGCACCGCTTCGGCGAGCCTGCACTTTAGGCTCAAGGCCAGGAATCACATGCGCTTCAATAGGCTGGCCAGTGAAACGTTCAATTTTCTTCAACTGGATACCGTCTCTTGGTGAAGCAAAAGAGACAGCAATGCCTGTTGCACCAGCACGACCGGTACGACCAATACGGTGTACATAGTCTTCAGCAAATTTAGGCAGGTCGAAGTTGATTACGTGGGAGATGCCGGGTACGTCCAGACCACGCGCTGCAACATCGGTAGCTACCAAAACGCGGATGCGACCTTGACGCATACGGGTGATGGTGCGGTTACGTGCGCCTTGGTTCATGTCGCCATGCAATGCTGCAGATTCGTGGCCTTGTGAGAATAAATCATCAGCCAGTGTGTCTGCATCACGTTTGGTGGCAGTGAAAATAATCGCTTGTTTCAATTCAACATCATTCAAAATGTGTTGTAGCAAGCGGTTTTTGTGAGACATGTCATCTGCGTAGTGCAAGCGTTGCTCAATGTTTTCATGTTTGGCTTGCTGACTCGCAACCTGAATCTGCTTTGGATCTTTCAGAAGTTGCTTCGCCAGTCTGGCGATAGTGCCTTCAAACGTTGCTGAGAACATTAATGTCTGACGGGTAGGTGGCGTAGCTGCAGAAATTCTCTCTACATCTTCCAGGAAGCCCATATCCAGCATGCGGTCAGCTTCGTCCAGAATCAACATTTCAAGACGTGAGAAATCAACACGGCCACGTTCAATATGATCAATCAGGCGGCCAGGAGTGGCGACCAGAATGTCGATAGGCTGTGACAGTAATTTGTTTTGTAATGGGTAAGGCATGCCACCCAAAATGCTGACTACTTTGGTGCGATTTAGGTGTTTGCTGTATTTTGCAGCAGCTTCAGTCACCTGTGTTGCCAGTTCACGTGTAGGTGTCAGAACCAGGATACGTGGACCACGGCTCTGGATTTTGGATGGAACAGTCAGGCACTGTAGTGCAGGTATGATAAATGCAGCGGTTTTACCTGTTCCGGTTTGAGCGGAAGCAAGCAAGTCATGGCCGGCCATTGCTTCGGGAATCGCTTGTTCCTGAATTGGTGTTGGTGTTGTGTAACCAGCTTCTGCAATAGCTTTAAGAATATTGGGGTTTAAGTTTAGATCTTCAAATGTAGACACGTTTTTTCCTAATAATTAGGGATAAAAAAACGCGCAAGCAGGGATCGGCAGGTTCAAAACCTGTCTAGGTGAACAATAGCACTGCTAGCGCAAAAGCATCGTCGCTAACCGGCAGTGATACAGTCATTTCAGAAATTAAAGCTACTGAAATAGAAGAAGGTCAGAGATCGATGAAACTGAAAATCCTGAACTTTATCTATATAATAGAGAAGGATTTTCTAGATGAAGAAGGGGAGTGAATTGCTTATCCCGTCAATCAATTTATAAGATTATACTGATTTTCTAAAAAATTGCAAACTTTATGCTACAATATGCCCTCTTTAATACATCGCCAGAGCTAAATACATGTCCCGCGCCTTAAGAAATATTGCCATTATTGCCCACGTTGACCATGGTAAGACTACCATGGTGGACAAACTGTTGCAGCAGTCTGGTGCGTTTGCATCACACCAACTGATTTCCGAACGTGTCATGGATAGCAACGATCTTGAAAAAGAGCGCGGCATTACCATTCTGGCCAAAAATACTTCGGTCAACTTTGAAGGCACTCATATTAATATCGTTGACACACCGGGTCACGCTGACTTTGGTGGTGAAGTAGAACGTGTTCTCTCTATGGTTGACGGTGTATTGCTGTTGGTGGATGCGGTTGAAGGCCCTATGCCTCAAACCCGTTTTGTTACCAAGAAAGCACTGGCGTTAGGCTTGAAGCCAATTGTGGTTATTAATAAAGTTGACCGTCCTGGCTCGCGCCCTGACTGGGTTGTGAATCAGACATTTGAATTGTTTGATAAGTTGGGTGCAACTGAAGAGCAGCTGGATTTCCCTGTGATATATGCATCTGCATTGAATGGTTTTGCAAAGCTCGACATGGCTGAAGAAAGCGATACCATGCGCCCTTTGTTTGAAACCGTACTCAAACATGTTCCTGCGCCATCTGGCAGTGCCGATGAGCCTTTGCAAATGCAGATCAGTGCATTGGATTATTCCAGCTTTGTTGGCCGTATCGGCGTGGCGAAAATCGCCCATGGTCGTTTACGTCCAGGCCAGGATGTAATGGTGATGCATGGTTTAGACGATAAAGGTAAAAAAGGTCGTGTTAATCAGGTAATGGGTTTTCGAGGTCTGGATCGCGTGTTGCTGGAAGAAGCAATAGCGGGCGACATCGTACTGATAAACGGTATTGAAGATATCGGTATCGGTGTGACTCTTGCCGATACAGCTAACCCGAAAGCAATGCCAATGCCTGCTGTAGATGAACCTACGCTGACCATGAATTTCCAGGTGAATACTTCGCCATTAGCGGGTACTGAAGGAAAATTTGTGACCAGTCGTCAGATTCGTGACCGTCTGCAAAAAGAATTACTGACCAACGTCGCGTTGCGAGTAGAAGATTCCGGTGATAACGATGTGTTTTTGGTATCAGGCCGTGGTGAATTGCATCTGACAATTCTTGTTGAAAACATGCGTCGTGAAGGTTTTGAATTGGCTGTCAGCAAGCCGCGCGTTGTGATGAGAGATATTGATGGCGTGAAATGTGAGCCCTATGAAAATCTGACGATTGACGTGGAAGAAGCTAATCAGGGTGCGGTGATGGAAGAACTAGGTCGCCGTCGTGGTGACTTGCAGGACATGCAACCCGATGGCAATGGCCGTGTGCGTCTGGAATACAAGATCCCTGCTCGTGGTTTGATTGGTTTTCAAGGTGAATTTCTGACCATGACACGCGGCTCTGGTGTAATGGCACACGTTTTCGATGAATATGGTCCGGTTAAGGCTGATATCCCAGGTCGTCACAATGGCGTATTGATCAGTCAGGACAACGGCGAAGCGGTTGCTTACGCGCTGTGGAAACTGGAAGATCGTGGCAAGATGTTTGTGACACCAGGCGACAAGTTGTATGAAGGTATGATCATCGGTATTCATACGCGTGATAATGATCTGGTAGTGAATCCGATTAAAGGTAAACAGCTGACCAACGTACGCTCCTCTGGTACTGATGAAGCTGTGCGCCTGACCACGCCAATCAAGCTGACCCTGGAATCTGCAGTTGAATTTATTGATGATGATGAACTGGTTGAAATTACACCTATTTCTATTCGTCTGCGTAAGCGTTATTTGACTGAAAACGAACGTAAGCGTAATCGTTAAGCTTCAATGTAACATTAGCCGCGAAGTGTGATTGAATACTTCGCGGTTCCTTTCTTCTCCGATTTACTTCCCGATACTTTAGCTGACGTTCTTCCTCCCTGACGTTATAATCCTAGAAACCTCAGTTAACCGCTAAACTTAACATTTAATTAAATAATTCTAATAGTATTTTTAATGATTCCCTGGTTCACTCGGTTGGTGAGACCGCTATGGGTTGAATTGCACAGTTTTCACAGCGCAGGGCGGCGTTGCAACGCCTTGAAATGGAATGACCATTCTGCGTCATTGTGCGTTGCCCTGCGCTCCAAAAACACCACGCTCCAACCCATCCAACTGAGGTTTCCAGGATAATGCTTTCGTCATTCATGGGGATTTATGCTCGACATTCTGATCAGTATTCTTGCACTTCTTATTCTTTTAGCCTTGTTGTGGCTAGGTTTTAAACTCACCCAGCTGATCCGTTTGCAAAATGAACTACCTGATGTAGTTGCACAAATTCTTGAAGATAAGCACCGCGCCATACTTTCCAATTTACACGATGGGTTGAGCCGGCAAGGAGATCGGATGGCTGATGCGCTGACTGATAATTCAGAGCGTTTGCGTGGGGTAGTGTCAGATGAGTTAAAACAAACGCGTGATGCGATGCAGATATTGCGTTTATCCCAAGCCGAGAGTCTGGCTGAAAGTAGAGAAGCTGTGCTATTGCAGTTGTCAGAAATGGCTGCTGCTTTGCAAGGCAAGCAGGATATTCTGCGTTCAGATATTTTGTCGAAAACGTTGCAAACTTTGGCAGAGCAGGGGCGAGCAGATCAGGAAGTGATTCAGAGTACTATGCGTAATGCAACGCAGCAACTTACTTCAACCATTGAAAATCTGACGAAAATTATTGATACACGCCTGGAGCAAATCAGCGGTAAGGTGTCTGAACGGCTGGATGAAGGATTCAAAAAAACCAACGAAACATTTGTGAGTGTGATGGAACGTTTGGCGACCATTGATGAGGCTCAGAAGAAAATTGACGGTTTGACGACGAATGTTGTCAGCCTGCAAGAATTGTTAGGGGATAAACGTTCGCGCGGTGCATTTGGTGAAGTGCAGCTGGAAGCCCTTGTACGAAATGTGCTCCCTGCTAATGCATATGCAATGCAATATACATTCAGCAATGGCAGCAGGGTGGATTGCGCCATGTTTTTGCCTGAACCAACAGGTACGGTAGCCGTTGACTCCAAATTTCCACTGGAAAACTATCATCGCTTTTTTGATTCCAGTTTGAATGATCTTGAGCGAAAAGAGGCGCAAAAACAGTTCAAGCTGGATATTAAAAAACATGTAGATGATATTAGTAAAAAATATATCATTCCAAATGAAACGTCAGATGGCGCGGTGATGTTTATTCCAGCTGAAGCGGTATTTGCTGAAATTCATGCCTATCATTCCGATGTGGTTGATTATGCCATGCAGAAGCGGGTATGGATTGTCTCACCTACTACTATGATGGCAGTACTAAACACAGCCCGTGCAGTCATGAAGGATGTTGAAACCCGTAAGCAGGTGCATATCATTAAAGATTCGTTGTCGAAATTGTCAAAGGATTTTCATTTGTTTGATGAGCGCATGTTGAAGCTTGCAACGCATATTCGTCAGGCGCACGAAGATGCTGAGAGGGTGCAGATTACCAGTCAAAAAATCAGTAAGCGTTTTGCCCAGATTGAAGCGGTGGAACTTGACCATCCTGTGCTGACTGAGTCGGGTGTAAAGGGTTTGGAGCCGGATGAATTGAGCTAGTTTCACGCTTAGGATTTTTTCTGTTCAATGGTTAAATTTTAGCCAATATCAATCTGAATAACTTTTCAGATATGCTTTTTGCTTGTTTTAAGAGTCTTCTGTCTGTTCATCAGAGAAATAAGCAGGTATATTTCATAAAATTGCAATTTGGCTCGCTGTTCGATTAAAAAAATAATTTGCGTACCAATTTAGGGTGGAATGTATGGCAAGAACAAGCCAAATATTGTCTGGCAATGCACGATTATTAAAATCCAAAGTCAGTAAATATGCTGTAGTTGGAACCATTATCTCTGTTACCTCCATTTTGGTTGCAACAGCGATTATGAGTTTCCTTCAAACTGGAAGCGTAACCATTGACAGCATGATGTCAGCGCAGCAAACCAATCCTTCACTCTGGATGCTGGATGCCATGCCCTTTTTGTTTGCATTCTGGGGGCAATATGTGAGTTCTATCATGGCGTTTGAGGCAAGTGCCATGGTGGTTGATCAGACCAATGAGTTGCGGACGCAAACCACCATTCTCGCCAATCAGGCTATGCGCAGTTCCACTTATGATGCCTTGACTGATTTACCTAATAGAGTGCTATTGAGGGACAGGCTGGAGCAGGCTATCAATGTCGCATCCAGAGATAAAACTCATCTGGCGATCCTGATTATGGATCTGGATCGGTTTAAAGACGTTAACGATACGCTGGGTCACTACATTGGTGACCGTATTCTTAAACAGGTAGCAAAGCGGTTGCAGGGCGTGATTCAGGAACCAAACTCAGTAGCACGCTTGGGAGGGGATGAATTTGCAGTTTTGCTGCCAAAAATTGCCGATATAAAGGATGCAACGCTGGTAGTAAGTAAAATTGAAAAGGCACTGCATGCGCCTTTTATGATTGAAGGTTTGAAGCTTGATATACAGGCAAGTGTGGGCGTCGCTTTTTTCCCCGAGCATGGATTGGATGCTGATACCCTGTTGCAACGGGCAGATGTGGCCATGTATGTTGCCAAGAAAAATCACAGCGGCTTTGTTGTCTATTCCCAAAAACTGGATCAGCACAGTCCCCATCGTTTAACGCTCATGGGGGAGCTGCGTCAGGCAATTGACAGGGATGAGCTGGTTCTACATTATCAGCCAAAAATCAACGTCAAAACTGCAATGGTGAGTGGTGTAGAAGCCCTGGTTCGCTGGAACCATGGCGTTCATGGATTAATGCCTCCTGATGATTTTATTCCTTTGGCTGAACGTACCGGGTTAATCAAACCGCTTACATTGTGGGTGCTGAACCATGCTTTGCAGCAGTGTGCTGTATGGCAAGAGCAAGGATTGAAACTGGATATTTCAGTCAATGTGTCAGCTAACGGATTGATGGATCTGGATTTGCCCGATACGGTTGCCGGGCTTTTGGCTTCTCATGAAGTTTCGCCCGCAAGGTTGGTTCTGGAAATTACTGAAAGTGCCATCATGCTGGATAAAGATCGCGCGATGCAGGTTTTGACAAGTCTGGCTGAAATGGGCATTCGACTTTCAATTGATGATTTTGGGACAGGTTATTCCTCGCTCGCTTATCTCAGTAAAATGCCGGTAAAAGAAATAAAAATTGATAAATCTTTTGTGATGGACATGGAAAAAAATAGCAGTAATGCCATGATCGTGCATGCCACAATTGATCTGGGCCATAATCTGGGGCTGGAAGTGATTGGTGAAGGCGTTGAAAGCAAAGAAATCATGGCCAAACTGAAGGGGCTGGGTTGTGATGTGGTGCAAGGTTTTCACTTTACGAAACCGCTTGCTGAAGCGCAGTTTTCAGCATGGTTGTCGAAATCCATTAATTCCGGTCTGATTAAAACTGATGGTGGACAAACAACGAAATAGCCATTGCGAAGCGATTAACGCTTGGTATCTGTTATATTCTGTTTAAAAAACTCCTGATTGCAATATCTTTTTTCAACTTTTTGAACGCGATTTTCTATGAAACCAAATGATTCCCATATTATTGAAACCCATTTGCATGACTTTGAAAGGGATGTAATTGAAGCCTCTAAAATCCGACCTGTCATGGTGGATTTCTGGGCGGACTGGTGCCCACCTTGCCGCGCATTGACGCCTGTACTGGAAAGGGTAGTAAAGGCCTACGAAGGCAAGTTTTTGCTGGCTACTGTAGAAGTTGACGAAGGCGACAATATGAAATTGGCTGGTCGATACGGCTTACGAGGCTTTCCTACTGTGCTTTTTTTTGTAAATGGCGAGATAGCAGGGCGTTTCAGTAGCGCAAAGCCTGAGCATTGGGTGCGGGAATTTGTGGATGAGCATAGCCCTGAATAACTCACGTGTTGCCCACCGCATGGGCGATATTCAACCGTTTTACGTGATGGATATACTGGCGCGCGCCAGGGAACTGGAAGCGCAAGGAAAATCCATTATTCACATGGAAATCGGTGAACCGGATTTTCCAACTCCGCAGCCGATTATTGATGCGGGTGTAAAAGCAATTGCAACAGGCAGTATGTTCTACACTCCCGCATTGGGTTTGCCTGCCTTGCGAGCGGCTATTGCCGGATTTTATCGTGATCGGTATAACCTCGATTTATCTCCTTCGCGGATTATTGTAACGCCGGGTTCGTCTGGTGCGCTTTTGCTGACGATGGGTGTGCTGCTCAATCCGGGTGATCAGGTGTTAATGGCAGATCCAGGTTACCCCTGCAACCGCCATTTTGTTCGTTTTACGGAAGGTCAGGCAGTAGGTGTGCCGGTGGATGCTTCAACGGGTTACCAGTTGACCCCGGAGCTCATCGCTCAACACTGGACTCCAAAGACCGTGGCTGTGATGCTGGCTTCCCCTTCTAACCCTACGGGTACCTTGATTTCCCCTGAAACATTGCGCGCTATTGCAGAGCTGGTCAAAAGCCGCGGTGGCAAGTTGATTGTGGATGAAATTTACCATGGGTTGGTCTATGAAGAGGACGCTGCAACGGCGCTTGCTATTTCAGATGAGATTTTTGTGATCAACAGTTTTTCCAAATATTTTGGGATGACCGGATGGCGCCTGGGTTGGCTGGTTGCACCAGAAGTTTATGTACCGGTAATTGATAAGTTGGCTCAGAATATTTTTTTGGCGCCTTCCACACCGGCACAATATGCAGCATTGGCAGCATTTACTCCTGAAACTATAGCGATTCTGGAAGACCGCCGGCAGCAATTTAAGTCGCGACGTGACTACTTGTTGCCAGCACTAAGGGAATTGGGTTTTGATATTCCAGTTACGCCTCAAGGCGCATTTTACCTTTATGCAGGATGCAGCAAATTGACTGATGACAGCTTTGCTTTTGCGCGTGATATGCTCGAAAATGCAGGTGTGGCCATAACGCCAGGTCTTGATTTCGGCAGCCATTTACCGGGTCGTCATGTCCGGTTTGCCTATACTACCGCATTGGATAATTTGAAAATCGGGGTGACCAGATTGAAGCAGTTCATTACTGGCAGGGAAAACCTGAAGTGAGAAATTTTAATAGTTTATTTAATGGATGAGAAACTTGGATTTGTGCCCGTGTGGATCTGCTACTGAATTTACAAATTGTTGTGGCCGCTACCTGAATTTGTCCGAAGCTGCCCCTACTGCTGAAGCGCTCATGCGCTCACGTTATGTGGCATTCACCTTGAATGATCTGGATTATATCTCCCGTACCTGGCATCCTGACACACGCCCTGGAAAAGAAGACGAACCATCAGAACAGCTGGAATGGATAAAGCTGGAAGTGCAGGCAACAAGCGCAGGCGGTAAGGATGACATAGAGAGGGTCGTGGAGTTTGTGGCCCATTACCGCGCTAATGGCATTGAAGGCCACATGCAGGAAAAAAGCCGGTTTATTAAGGAAAATGGCCTTTGGTACTATGTGGATGGTGATTGTGTAGACCCATCAACAATGCAAACACAAATGGCCAAGGTTGGACGTAACGACTTATGTCCCTGTGGTAGCAGGAAAAAATACAAAAAATGTTGTGGGAAATAATCTGAATTATATTTATTCTGTACTATTTTGCAATCATTCGGTTATCCCGTATAATCCTTTTACATGATTTGTTCCTACGCATCCGGTCTTTGCACGCAAATCATGTCGTGGTATTTATTTCCCCTGATGTGTGACATCAGGTCAGGTCATGATCCCGAATTGTTCAACTAAATTATTCCGCCTGGACCGGTCCAAATACACTATTTTGGCAGGCTGGTCTGGAGCTATACATGTCATTTGAAACACTTGGTCTTTCGGCCGAATTATTACGCGCTATTGCAGAACAGGGTTATACAGAAGCAACACCCGTACAGGCTCAAGCTATTCCACTGGTACTGGAAGGGCGTGATATACGTGCTGGCGCCCAAACCGGAACGGGAAAAACGGCCAGCTTTACTTTGCCTTTGCTGCAACGGTTAAGCGCACGCGCAAGTAGCAGTACTTCACCCGCCATGCACCCGATTCGCGCGCTGATTTTAACGCCTACCCGTGAGTTGGCAGCACAGGTAGCTGAGAGCGTGCAAAATTACGGCAAATATCTTCCTTTGAAGTCTGCTGTGGTATTCGGTGGCGTCAATATGAACGCGCAGATAAAAGAATTACAGGGTGGTGTTGATGTGCTGGTTGCAACACCTGGCCGATTGCTGGACCATGTTGAGCAACGTACAGTCAATTTGTCCCGTGTAGAGATATTTGTGCTGGATGAAGCAGATCGCATGCTGGACATGGGATTTATGCCGGATATCAAACGCGTCATCACATTAATGTCGCCTCAGCGTCAAAACCTGATGTTTTCCGCGACTTATTCAGACGAAATCAAAAAACTGGCTGAACAGTTGCTGCAAAATCCCGCAATGGTGGAAGTCGCGCGACGTAATACAGCCTCGGAAATGGTGAAACAGGTTGTTTACCACGTTGAAAAAGATCGTAAGAGAGAATTGCTTTCCCATCTGATTAAAACGCATGATTTGCAGCAGGTTTTAGTTTTTACCCGAACCAAACACGGTGCAGATCGCTTGACCACGCAATTGGAAAAAGATGGTATTGCTGCTGTCGCAATTCATGGCGACAAGGCGCAAAGCCAGCGTACCAAGGCGCTTGAAGATTTCAAGCAGGGTATAGTCAAAGTCATGGTGGCAACAGATATTGCAGCCCGTGGCCTGGATATTGATCAGCTTCCCCATGTTGTAAATTATGAGTTACCCCATGTGCCGGAAGATTACGTTCATCGTATTGGACGTACTGGACGAGGTGGAAGCAGTGGTGATGCAATTTCCCTGGTTTGCGAGGAGGAGCATAAATTTCTGGCGGATATTGAACGTGTACTGAATCGTACAATCGATTCTGAAGTTATTGCAGGCTTTGAAAAGGGTGTGGCTGGCGCAGTAGTGGCTGAAGAAAGTCGCGGCCGTGACAACCATAGTAGAGATAATCGCAGTCGAGACGGGCGTAGTCGCACACCCCGAGAAAACAAAGTGGAGAGTAAACCTCGTGAACAGCGGTCAACTCGCTCTACTTTAAGCGGTGATCGTACTATAGATCCAATGGCACAATATGTAGCACAACCTGTTTCTCAACCTGCTCCTGATTATACAGCGCCACTTCGCAACACAAAGCAGAAGCAAATTGCTGCCCTGTTTTTGCCTCCTAAAGCACCTCAAGAATAAAGTATCGATTTTGTAATAAAAAATGCCCATCTGGTTGTCAGATGGGCATTTTTTATGATGAATATTACTGATTGATTAAAGAAAAACTGATTAAACAATGCGGCGGATTTAATCTCCTCAAGCCTTTTAAACTAAGGAGCGGTCGTTTTCTCTGCTGGCTTTGCCTTTTCAGATTTTACGGGTTCATCCTCATAATCTTCCAGGTTTTCGCGGGGTGGATTGCCGTCAAAAACCAAACTGCGGCGTTTCTGCAAATAACCCTCACGAATAAAGATGTATTTGTCCAAGGCAGCATCATCGACCACTTTTTCTACTTTTAACAGGCGGGCACGTGTGTCGACAAGATTGATACCAGCTGCCGAATTACGCTCGGGCACGTCATTATGTTGCCAAATAGGGTCAACATGGCTGTCAGCTGTACGCCCGATAGTGTCACGCAAAGTGCTGGGCCCCAGAATTGGCAACACCAGGTAAGGACCATTACCAATTCCCCAATACCCTAATGTCTGGCCAAAATCTTCATCGTGTTTAGGCAGGTCCCACCCAGTTGCGACATCAAACAGCCCTAAAATTCCAAAAGTAGAGTTGAATACCAAACGCGTTGTATCAGATGCAGCTTGATGGAATTTAAATTGCAGCAAGTCGTTTGCAATAACAACAAGATCATCCAGATTGGAGAAAAAATTACCCACGCTTGTGCGAACAGGGTCTGGAACAACGGCGTTGTAACCTTGTGCAACAGGTTTCAGAACCGCTTTATCAACCACATCGTTAAATTGATAGATGCCTCTGTTCATAGGTTCAAGTGGATCATAGCGCTCACCATTTGTCGCACAGCCGCTCAGTAGCATGGCACCTGTAAGTAATGACAGGAATAGCTTTGGGTATGAATGCTGCATAGTTGATTGTTCACTTATTCTTTTGTTCATTTTTTTATTATATCAATCATTCCGTAAAGCGGAAAAGAATAATCAATTTAGCATGAATAGCCAATTGATTAAGTTATATATTGCGCGAGCTCAACATTACCGGGAAAATAAGCTTAAGTACGCTATTAATATAACCTAGAAACCTTAGTTGGATGGGTTGGAGTGTGCTGTTTTTGGAGCGCAGGGCAAGGCGCAATGACGCAGAATGGTCATTCCATTTCAAGGAATTGC
>JAYVLG010000113.1:0-7691 GCA_043759595.1 Sulfurirhabdus sp.
TAATAAATTTGTGATGTTTTGTTATCTGGCGAGGCTGTTTACTTTCTCAAAGCATTGTATTTCTCCGCGCCACTGCGCCACTGCGCCTCTGCGGTTAAATCTAAGTTTTTTGATTTTCAGAAACTCCAAAATGGGTGAGAACTATTTATTTAACTGAGCTTTCTTGCAAATCAGGAAAAATCTTGATAGTGAATAGAAGTCACAAAATGATTTCATATCCGAAACAGGGCATAAATCTCCCTGACTCAATATTTGTCCGAAACAAAATTTATGGAGTGCTAGTCGTATTGTTATAACCACTTATTCAGTCTGGGGCAGTTAAGGGATTGCCGAAAAGCTATTTTGATTCCAGTTTGTAAAAACGCGTATTGAGATATTGTGTGACATCATCAATGTCTTCAACAGTCCATGTGGGTTTTAAAACGCCTGACCAATGCTCAACTTGCTGCCGCAAGTCGCTGAGTGAAGTAACCCTGCGATTGCTGCGAATGTGCAGCATGCTCTCATGGCATGACACACACTGGAGTTCGTACAAAAGCTGCCCTCTGCCAGGTGTAAAAGGAACAGGAGATTCCTGCTCTGGTTCGGAAGGTGATGTGTTGGATGGCGGTGTGTCATTGGTTGTTTGAGGGGCAGGCGCGATTTCAATTACCTCTGACACTGCGGAAAACGCCAGGGTGGCAATAAATATAAATAGCATGAAGACAAGCAGGATTCGCAACATGGCTGACCTCACTGTAACCTTACTTCATTATGGTTTATCAGCCTGATAAATCTAGTGCTATATGATATCCCTGAATTTGGCAATTAACAGTAAGGGGCTTTTAATTTGGTATTAATGTGCCTTTTCCTGAACCAGCACCCATGGAGCAACTACCACGGTCCATAGTTCCGGGTTGCGTTCGAACCAAGCCTGAGCAGTTTCGTCATTCACTTTGCCCACCTGTTTATTTTCCATCCAGGATGCTATGGCTATTTTGTCATCCAGCGCCATCTTTACGGCAACATCAACCAGATCAAGGGAAGCCTCAACCTGCACTACCAAGCCCCTTGCAAAGAGGGTTTGGAGTTCACTCCATGCTATGCGGGCAGTTTCACCGTTCAACGCTGCGCGCATGACTTCAGTATCTTTTGTCATGTCGGTAATATCAATCGAAAAAACCACGAATAATGAACTTGAAATGGGCGTTTTGCAACTTCTGTAAGCAGTGTAATATTGCTAAATGTCATTAAAACCTATACCAATCAGGCTGGGCATTGATCTCGGCGGAACGAAAATTGAAATCATAGCACTGGATTCAGCCGGGAATGAGTTGTTGCGCCGACGTGTGGCTACACCGCAAGGTGATTATGCCGCGACGTTGCAAGTTATTTTGGGCTTGGTGAACGCAACTGAAAGCGAGTTGGCGTTACCGGTTACTGTTGGTATTGGTACACCAGGAGCTATTTCGAAAGCCAGTGGATTACTGAAAAATGCTAATTCGGTACAGCTTAACGGCAAGCCTTTACTTCAAGATTTGGAAGCCTTGTTAGCTCGCCCTGTGCGTATCAGTAATGATGCCAACTGTTTTGCGCTTTCCGAGGCTACTGATGGTGCCGGGGCGGGAGAACCAGTGGTGTTTGGTGTCATCATCGGCACAGGCACAGGCACGGGCGGTGGAGTGGTTGTGAATGGGCATGTTTTGACTGGTCCCAATGCGATCGCTGGAGAATGGGGGCACAACCCCTTGCCTTGGCCGAATGATACAGAACTGCCAGGGCCGGATTGTTATTGTGGCAAGCGGGGATGCATTGAAACGTATCTATCCGGGCCGGGGATGGTCAGACAGCATTTGATGGTGACGGGTGAAAATTTGAATGCTGAAGCGATCGTTGAACGTGCGTTGGCGGGTGATAAATTGTGCGTACAAACGCTGAAACAATACGAAGACCGGCTGGCGCGTTCACTCGCTCATGTCATTAATATTCTGGACCCGGATGTGATCGTGCTCGGGGGCGGCATGTCTAATATCGAACGATTATATGTTAATGTGCCTCGCTTGTTACCCCAATATGTATTTTCTGATCGAGTGGATACCAAACTCTTAAAAAATAAACATGGTGACTCAAGCGGTGTGCGTGGAGCTGCCTGGTTGTGGAATGAATAGCGGTCTCACCAACCGGGCAAATCGGGGAATCATTAAAAAAATTCCATTAGAACTATTTGGTTAAATATTAGGTTTAGCGGTTAACTGAGGTTTCCAGGTTTAATCTGGTTTTTCGGCCTGTATATCCAGCCAGCGAACAAGATAATAGAGTCTGAATCCTTCTGAGGAGCGTGATGGCCCGGCGACGCGAGCTGGGAACAAGTCCTTTTCCTGATTTGCGCCATTTAATGCAGCTTCCTCGGATTCCACTACCTGCACACAGTTTTCAGGGAAACGTTTGCGCTGCCTGCGCGGTGCATAGACAAGGGCAAACCGCTCACCTACACTACTTGACTCTTCAAGATGAAAACCTTTCATAATTAACACTCCAGCTTATTGGGTAACGCAACGACCAGAGCCGCTGTCATGAAATTGATTGTCCCCAACAGGAAGGTATTGCCAGCTATAGCTATCCGTATTGAGAGTAAGTTGCAGGACGCCCCAAGAACCGTTGTATCTTGCTTCACTGCCGGGCTCAGGGGATTCAATTTCGTAAAGTTTTGCCCCGCCTGTACCCACAACAAAAGAGCGTATGCCATGTTTTTCATCGCGATGGCCTGCTGTACTTAGAGGCGCGAAGCGTTCATAGTGATGGTCGTGACCTGCAAGCACGATACTTGCATGATGATCATACAGGATGCTCCACAGTGTAGACATTTGGGCATTGTTGCCATGTTTGCCTGAGCTGAATCTTGGGTGATGCCAGAAAGCAAGAATGCAGGTGTGATGGTTATTTGCAAGATCGTTTTGCAGCCATTTAGCCTGAATGGAATCGGAGTCTGAGTCGATATTGCTGTTAAGCGACACAATATGCCATTGACCGATATCGGTGCTGTAATATCCGGTATGGTTCTTTCCCGCACGATCGCCAAAGTATTCAAAATAGCCGGATGCTTCCGGCGTCAGGTATTCATGGTTGCCCGGCGCAGACAATGTGCGTGTCTTGAATTTCCCCCAATAAGGCTCATAACATTGAAAAAAATTTTCATTAGAGCCTGTCGGGTAAGCCAGGTCACCCAAAGCTAAAATCGTGCCTGGTAATGTTTGAATTAAAGCAGCCGTCTCCATTGCTCCGGATGTGGCACATTGAGCAACATCACCGGCGGCCAGGATGATGGTTTTGGCTGGTAGCGAATCATTGGCCTGTGCTATAGGGCCCGAAAGGGGAGTAAGGGTAATGAGAAAGCCCAGCAAACTGGCAAGAAAGAAGGTATGCATGATTTTTGTGAAACTTATTAAGTTTGTACCATGATTCGCAAAGAGAGAAGCCATAGCAAAATCAGGTTTAACGTTTTAGTTTTTTTGCAAACTTTTCATTGGCTTTTGCAACCTTTGGTGCGACAACCATCATGCAGTAAGGTTGGTTGGGATGATGCTCAAAATATTCCTGATGATAATCTTCAGCCGGGTAGTAGGTGACTTCGGGCGTCACCTCGGTCACCAGAGGAGATCCCCATTCGTTTTTCTGATTAAGTTCAGCAACTACCTTCTCAGCCGTTTCTTTCTGTTCGATTGAATGGTAGAAAATCACAGACCGGTACTGCGTCCCTCTGTCATTCCCCTGTCTGTTCAAGGTGGTAGGGTCATGGATAGTAAAAAATACATCCAGAATTTCCCGGTATGAAATTACGGCTGGGTCAAAGGTGATGCGTGCCACTTCTGCATGGCCTGTAGTGCCTGTGCAAATGTCTTCATAGGTTGGGTTGGCTGTTTGTCCGCCAGTATAGCCGGACTCTACGCAGGTTACGCCACTCAGATTATTGAAAACGGCTTCCAGGCACCAGAAGCAGCCGCCGCCCAATGTGGCGATTTCATTGTTAGCTGTAGTGTTATTTGTATTGGATTGAGTCATGGGTACAGTTTACCAATATTTTTGTTTAAGGTAGGGGTTTTTAGTTACTTTGGTGATGAGGAGTGATTGGTTTTGTGATTTATTGACTTTGTTCGACCCTGACCTACCGGTTGTTGCTTGCTTACCGAACGTCTGAATTGTAACAACAAGCAGTCATTTTCATTACTCCAAAAGGCTAACCTAAGCTTCGCGAGCTAATTTAAAGAAGCCGTTCACTTCGGGGTTTGCCAAGGAGGGTGGCTTTTTATTTATTTAAAGAAGAGGAAGAAAGAGCATTCGGCGCAATAACGATTGTGCCCTTGCTAGCTAACAAGATGATTTAATGCGCGTTAAAAAGTTCCGGGGATGAATTGCCATTGCAGGTCAACGGCGAGAAAGCGTGGGCTGGTGTCAATGCGGTTGTAGCGAGTTCATGGAGGCATTCCTGCGTTACCTAAACAACAATTTTATATTGATGCATATGGCATCTTGTGACAAGATGGGAGGATACTTTTTCTACAACCTCGTTAGACAGATGAACGCTCCGACCTATATATGGATTTGCCACAAATGCGGAAAGTCAAACCAGCCCCACATTGACACATGCGCATTTTGTGATTTTCCTTCTATTGCTTCTGCTGTAGACATTACCCCTGATATAGCAAAACAATCCATTCTGCTAATGCGCCCCCTTATTTCTCTATCTTACGTATTGTTTATCGCAGACATCTTCGTGTGGACAAAACGCCAAGACCTCCTCACATCTATTGTTATCGCTGCGATTTTCTCTTTTTTGGGCTTAGCTCTTGCAAAAATAGACATTGCCAGCCAGCGATTAAAAGGTACAAAAAAGATGTACGTTTTATCTGCTATCGCTATTGGTGCCCACATAATAGTGCTGAACTTCGTGTTATTTTTCTTAGTGATAATGATTTCTGTGAAATGATCACCTATAGTACCTTTACGTTTTGATCTACGGCGCCGGACTTAGAGTCCATGAGTACGTCACGCTGCGCGCGAAAGATATCGATCTGTTGGGCCGGACGCTGAGCATCCGTGATAGCAAGGGGAGAAAAGATCGAACGACGGTTCTGCCAGAGCAAGTACGTGCGCAATTGGAGAAACATTTTTTACGGGTTGCGATATTGCACAAAGAGGATCTGTCGCACGGTGCGGGCTTGGCACAGATGCCCAATGCGCTGGTGCGCAAGTATCCATTGACCTCCGTTTTTTTTTGCCTGGCAGTTAGTATTTCCTTCAGCGGTGTTGCGGCCTTGGGGTGAGTCAGGGCGTTTGGTGAGTTGTCACACATCAGATTCGACGATTCAGCGTGCATTCACCAGGCTATTTACCGGGCGGGAATTCGCAAACATGCAAGTTCCATTGTTTGCGCCATAGTTTTGCAACACATCTCTTGGCGGCCGGTTCCGACATTCGCACAATTCAACTTTTGCTGGGCCATCGCAGCTTGCAGACGACCATGATCTATACGCATGTATTTCAGGCAATGAAAAGCGTAACGAATCCATTGAACGATCTATAGGAGCTTAGAAGGTGACAGGGCTAGCCCTGTCACCACTCAACGCTGGTGGCCACGTATCGATGAACGTCAGCTTCTGCCAAGAGCCGACGTTCATTCGTCGTATATCTTTCTGTGCCAATGACGCTTAGTGGCACGATAGAGCCCTACCAATGCGGTTTCTAACCATGAAGCTATGCTGTCAAACACGATTTCCGGGATAATGGTTGTTCTGACAACTATTTTTCTTTTCTCATGAATATTAATGGCATTTCTTATCGTTCAATCTGGCCGGGGCAGGATGGCAGGTCGGTGAACATCATCGATCAGACTCGACTCCCGCATGATTTTTCTGTGATCCAACTGACTAATTTATCTGGTGCGGCCTATGCAATCAGCGCAATGCAGGTGCGTGGTGCACCTTTGATCGGTGCTACGGCAGCTTTCGGCGTGGCACTGGCTATGCAAGAAAATGCGACTGATGCAGGGCTGAAATCTGCGTGTGAAACTTTACTGGCAACCCGTCCTACGGCTGTCAATTTGCGTTGGGCACTGGAGAGGATGCAATCGGTGCTTTCTGCTGCCATCGATATTGAGCGCGTTAACATGGCCTGGCAGGAAGCAAAATTGATTGCAGATGAAGATGTGGAAATTAATCGATCAATCGGGTTAAATGGATTACCGATTATTCGTACTTTTTGGGAAAAAAAACGTCATCCTGTCAATATTCTGACTCACTGCAATGCAGGCTGGTTGGCAACAGTAGACTGGGGCACTGCTTTGGCGCCGATTTACGCGGCACATGATTCAGGCATCCCTGTGCACGTCTGGGTGGATGAAACCAGGCCGCGTAATCAAGGGGCAAGTCTTACTGCATGGGAGCTGCAACAACACGGTGTGCCGCATACCTTGATAGTAGATAATGTTGGAGGGTACTTGATGCAGCATGGGCAGGTGGATATGGTGATTGTGGGCACTGATCGCACAACAGCTCAGGGTGATGTATGCAATAAAATCGGCACTTATCTTAAGGCATTGGCGGCCAATGATAATAATGTGCCATTTTATGTTGCTTTACCCGGCCCCACGATCGACTGGCGTATTAGTAATGGCCTGACAGAAATCCCGATAGAACAGCGTGACGGTGCAGAGGTTTCTCATATTAGCGGGCTGGATTCTACGGGAAAGGTTGTAGTTGTGAATATCGCACCAGCGGACTGCCAGGTAGCTAATTACGCATTTGATGTCACGCCTGCCAGGCTAGTGACTGGGCTGATAACTGAACGAGGAGTATGCGCTGCTACAAAAGATGGGTTGTCGGGGCTTTATCCGGAGCAAATGGCATGAATGAATTTACACTAAGGCAACAGATGGTGGAAACCTCGCTGGATTTATCGCGTCTTGGCCTGAATCGTGGTGCATCAGGTAATGTGGGCGCACGTTATGAAGATCACTTTCTGGTGACACCAACCGGGATGTCGGCTGAAGAAATGGCGCCTGAAGATATGGTGCTAATGGATTTTGAGGGGAACTGGCAGGGTGATCGCCGCCCTTCCAGTGAATGGCGTTTTCATCGTGATATTCTTGCTGCAAGACAAGATGTCAATGCCATTGTGCATACCCATTCTACCTTTGCCACAACACTTGCCTGCATGGGTAAGGAAATTCCCGCATTTCATTACATGATTGCCGCAGCAGGAGGTAAAACGATTCGATGTTCACCTTATGCTACCTTTGGCACTCAGGCGCTTTCTGATTATGCTTTAAAGGCGCTGGAAGATCGCAAAGCATGTCTTCTTGGTAACCACGGTATGATCGTTGTGGGAAACTCGCTGAAGCGAGCACTTGGACTAACGGTGGAAGTAGAATCACTCTGTGAGCAGTATTGGCGTGTATTGCAGATTGGTGAGCCAATTGTACTTTCAGGTGAAGAAATGGACGTCATTCTTGAAAAATTTAAGCATTATGGTCAATCCGCAATGCGTGAGTAAAGCTATCGACAGTAAAAGTTTTCCTGATTTGCAATCGTTTTCGGCTGACTTGATATGCTTCCTTATATAATGGACCCCTTAGTCAAGACAATAAAGCATCGAGTTTAAGAGGGTAACCTTTCACATGCAGCGGAATGGCGCTGCCCCAGTTTTGTTTCTGTATT
>JAYVLG010000114.1:0-25275 GCA_043759595.1 Sulfurirhabdus sp.
TTCATCGCAACTCCATAAATTATCCTGTCCGCATATTAATGAATAATACTTCAAATCAATAACTGGTGGTGTAGTTGAAATGAAATAAGAAAGAATTTAACAAACTGGGTGGCTGTTGCTGAGTTAATTACATACCAACAGAGATAAGGTGATGGCTGACGCAAAAGGGTCGGGGGCTGCCGATCGGTGTTTTGAATAGCTGACGCTCGAAACGAAAATCCTGATTTCCAGCCGAGAAGATTTTGAGTGACCGTTGCACTTCCAGCTGCGGACATTAGCGCTGACTCCCCTTTATCATGGCGAAAATAGAAAGCTGCCGTTGAATTCCGTTTCGTTTTTTGGTGGTGAGTGACGGCTCATGGCACGTTTGAGACTGACAGGCCATGCTAAAATCGACTTCAATGGCCAAGCCGTTACCCAAAAAAAAGGCCCGATATGTAATCGAGCCTTCCAAATTTTTCAAATCAACCTCAAGCATCCGTTATTGATTTTTACCCGCTTTCAACAAGTAATCAACATAACGTGACACCCCTTCCTGCACGTTAAACAGTGGATCAGTATAACCAGCCTGACGCAAAGCCGTTACATCGGCTTGGGTGAAACTCTGGTATTTACCTTTTAATGCTTCAGGGAAGGCAATATAGTTCACAACCCCCTGATTTTGCAGTTCTTCCAGACTAAGCGCAGTTTCCCCTTTTGCGGCACGACAGGCATTCACTGTGGCAACGGCTACGTCGTTAAATGCCTGTGAAAAACCTGTTCCCAGATTAAAAATACCGGATTGCTCTGGATGATCCAGAAAATGCATGTTAACTTTAACCACGTCTTCAACAGACACAAAATCACGTAGCTGTTCACCGTTTGCATATCCATCACACCCTTCAAACAACTTTACCTTGCCTTCCGCCTGGTATTGATTGAAAAAGTGATACGCAACAGATGCCATACGACCTTTATGCTGTTCACGAGGGCCATAAACATTGAAGTAGCGGAATCCCACTACCTGGGAGGTAAGGTGATCCCAGTGGCGACGCAGGTATTGATCAAATAAAAATTTGGAATAGCCATACACATTCAAAGGAGATTCAAACTCTCTTGATTCCTTGAAAATGCTGCCACCACCGTACACTGAAGCCGATGAGGCATACAGAAACGCAGCTTCCTGTTCCTGACAAAAATCAAACAGTGAAATGGTATAGCGGTAGTTATTTTGCATCATGTAGCGACCATCGGTTTCCATGGTATCCGAGCAGGCACCTTCATGAAAAATGGCATCTATTGCCCCGTCAAATGCGCCATCCATGATCAGATCCAGAAATTCCTGCTTATCCAGGTAGTCTGCAATTTCACAATCAGTGAGGTTTTTAAATTTATCTGCTTTGGAAAGATTATCTACGCAAATAATATTGCGCTCACCGCGATCATTCAATGCCTTAACCAGATTCGCCCCGATAAAGCCTGCTGCGCCGGTAACTACATAGTACATATTTGTATCATCCACATAAATTGAGCTTCATCCGCAACGGAGAAATTTAAAAAATCAATCCATTGCATTAACCAATACTGACGATCAACACTGCGTTATTGAAATAGTTCTTCCTGATGAACCACAGCGGTTCCCAGTTTGCCAACTACAATACTTGCTGCACGGTTTGCCATATGCATTGCTTCAGGCAACTCTTCTCCTGCCGCCAGCATCACGCCCAGGGTTGCAATAACCGTATCACCTGCACCACTCACATCAAAGACTTCCAGCGCATGGGCTGGCTGATGCAATGTATCTCCCTCGCGATACAATGTCATGCCCTCTTCACTTCTTGTGACCAAAAGCGCCTGAAGGTTCAGTTCAACGCGTAGTTGCTGCGCCTTACGTGTCAGTTCTTCTTCATTTTTCCAGCTACCTGCTACTTCCTTGAACTCTCCACGATTAGGTGTCAGCAGCGTCGCATTGCGATAGCGCACATAATCATCCCCTTTAGGGTCAACCAGCACAGGTTTTCCAGCCAGATTGGCCATTTCGATCATCTGGGCGATATGGGTCAATCCGCCTTTGCCATAATCGGACAGAATCACCACATCGTACTCGGGTAACATACGACGAAAATCTTCCTGTGCAGACAACAAAACTTCATGGCTCGGTTGCGTTTCAAAATCAATGCGGAGCAATTGCTGCTGACGCCCGATCACGCGCAATTTTATCGTGGTGGAAATACTTTCATCCTGATGCAACACTGACTTAATACCTTCTTCCCGCAACATGCGATCTAGACAGTCTCCCGCCTCATCTTTACCCGTGACGGAAATCAACGCTGCCTGAGCGCCTAAGGCCACAATATTTCGCGCTACGTTAGCAGCCCCGCCTAAGCGCTCTTCACGCCGATCAATTTTTACAACTGGTACGGGTGCTTCGGGTGAAATCCGGTTAACATCACCAAACCAGTACCGGTCCAGCATGACATCACCGACCACCAGCACCCGTGCATTTTTCAATTGCGCAATATTCAATTTACGATCCTGCTTATTTTCTACCTATCGGGAAATATTCCATTCCCGCGCTGCGTACCGTCGATGGCTCATACAGGTTGCGTCCGTCAAAAATGACCGGTGATTTAAGCGCAGCCTTAATTGCCGAGAAATCAGGACTTCTGAATACTTGCCACTCGGTAACAATAACAAGCGCATCCGCACCTGAGAGCGCTTCCATTTGGTTATTCGCCAGTTTCAAGCGAGGATCATCGCCGTATATTCGTTTTGTTTCTTCCATCGCTACAGGATCATAAGCAGTGACAGTAGCACCCCGTTTCCATAATCCTTCAATCAACACGCGGCTGGGTGCTTCGCGCATATCATCCGTATTCGGTTTGAATGCCAATCCCCATACTGCAAAATGCTTACCTGAAAGATCCTGACCTAATCGTGCAGTAATTTTATCCAGCAGCACCGTTTTCTGATGGTCATTGGCTGACTCTACCGCCTCAAGGATTTTCAGATCAGAACCATATTCCCGGGCTGTACGCTGTAATGCCTGTACATCCTTTGGAAAACAGGAACCTCCATATCCGCAACCAGGATAAAGAAAATGATAACCAATGCGAGGGTCAGAACCAATGCCCTGACGCACATGCTCAATGTCCGCACCCATTTTTTCTGCAAGGTTAGCCAGCTCATTCATGAAAGAAATACGGGTTGCCAACATGGCATTTGCTGCATATTTGGTTAGTTCTGCAGATTTGATATCCATCACAATAACGCGTTCATGGTTCCGCTGGAAAGGCGCATAAAGCGTACGCATCGCCTGCGTAGCCCTGTCATCATCCGTCCCTACAACAATCCGGTCCGGGCGCATGAAGTCTTCCACTGCAGCCCCTTCCTTCAAGAATTCAGGATTGGAAGCCACACTAAAATCCAGTTTGACATTTCTGCTATCCAGTTCTTCCTGAATGGCTGCACGCACCTTGTCTGCCGTCCCTACTGGAACTGTAGATTTATCAACAATGACTTTATACTCAGTCATGTATTTTCCGATATTTCTGGCAGCAGAAACCACATATTGCAAGTCAGCCGAACCATCTTCATCGGGCGGGGTGCCGACTGCGATGAACTGTATCGCACCATGCGCGGCACTCTCTTCAATGCTGGTAGTGAAGCGCAATCGGCCAGCTTCAACGTTACGCTTAACCATGGCCTCTAAACCAGGTTCATGAATCGGAATGCCACCCTGATTCAGGGTATTGATTTTTTTAGCATCCAAATCAAGGCATAACACATCATTCCCAACTTCTGCGAGGCATGTACCACTTACCAAGCCCACGTAACCAGTGCCTATTACGGTAATCTTCACTCAATCTCCCCCAATAATTCAATTTCGCTATTAATCTTTTTCAACATATGCAAAGGATCTTCAGCCCGCGTAATGGGTCTGCCAATCACCAAGTAACTAGAGCCCATATAGATCGCATCGCTTGGTGTCATAATCCTGACCTGATCATCCCTGCTGCTGTCAGCCGGACGAATACCAGGGGTCACCAACAAAAACTCATACCCCAGCTCTCTGCGCAGCATCCCGGTTTCCTGTGCTGAGCAAACCACCCCATCAAGACCACTGGTCTGAGCCAGTTTTGCCAGACGTAATACCGCTTCTTGCGGCTCGCCAAGCAAACCGGTTTCATGCATATCTTCACTACCCATGCTGGTCAGCAAAGTGACTGCAATCAGCTTAGGACGATGGCGTTCACTATCTATGGCTTCGCGTGCCGCTGTTAGCATGGCACGACCACCCAGCGCATGCACATTCACCATCCATACGCCTAGTTGCGCAGCTACTTTACATGCACTGGCTACAGTATTCGGGATGTCGTGAAACTTTAAATCGAGGAAAACATCAAACCCGGAGCCAACCAGCTTTTCAACACAAGATGGGCCTGCCGCGGTAAATAGCTCCTTACCAATCTTTAGCTTACACAACTTCGGGTCTAGCCTGTTTGCCAGTTCTAACGCCTCATTCGCACCGGGAAAATCCAGTGCGACAATCACTTTGGGATCATGCATGGCTTAATAAATGTCCAAATTCTGTTTCTTCTTTTCTTCTCGGCGGGAAAGTTTCCCAACCGCCACATGCCGGGCAGTACCAATGAAACTGCCTGGCTTCAAACCCACAATTATCACAACGGAACATAGCAAGTTGCCGTGTATGCTGATGCAACAGATTTTTGATGAGCAACAAATCCTGCTGGCGATCTACTGGCATATCCTGTAATTGCGCTTCAAGCAAGCGTGTTAACCCCTGAAGTGTCGGGTTTCGCCTTAATTCATCTCGCAGCGTACGGTATGCATTTTCAGCGCCCTGATGCTCCAACATACCCTGATAAACAATATTTAACAGATCCGCCGAAGGATATTGTGCCAGATAACCACGCAACAGAGCCAACCCCAGGTCGACTTTCTCCAGTGCACGATAACTGGCCAACAGTTTACCCGCGACTAAACTTATATAGCGTGGATCTTGAGTTTCAACACGCTTCCAGATTTGAATAGCGCCTTCATGATTATTCAGCGCAACTTCTTGATCACCCATCAAAACAGTAGCGCGAACACATCGTCTGTTTTCTTTTAAAGCTTCTTCCAGATAAGCCTTTGAAGCATCTGGATTCGAATGTGCGCTTTCGATAACCGCCAATTCACAATAAAAATGTGAAATTACCGTTCGATGGGGATGTTCTGCAGTACTAAGCTGACGCGCTGTTTGAATAGCTTTGGCCCAGTCTTTTTCTTGTTGATAGATTTCCAGAAGAAATTTTAATGCCACTTTTGAATAAGTCGTTTTTTGCAAGTCACTGAAAAGCTGTTCCGCACTGTCCAGCAAGCCTGCCTTTTTATAGTCCTGTGCTAATTCAAAAACAGCTGCAAGCTTTTGCTCGCTACTCAGATAAGACCGATCGATGATACTTTTATGCATGCGTATGGCGCGATCAACTTCGCCGCGGCGGCGAAAAAGACTGCCCAAGGCAAAGTTAAGCTCCACTGCCTCGGGTTTTTCAGATTGCACTACTTCGCTTAACACTTCAATCGCCTGGTCCGGTTGCTCATTCAACAGGAAATTTAGCCCCTTAAAATATGATTCGGGGAGCTCACTCGACTCAGAAATGACGTGTTTAATATCGATACGTGCTGCTAACCAGCCCAACGCAAAAAACAAGGGGAAAGCCAACAACCACCAAAATTCAAATTCCATGGCTTGTTGCGCTTCCATCCTTAAACTGAATTGCGTCATTCGCATGCGACTTTAAACGCAATTCCTTTTTCAAACCTAGAATTTCCCTCTTTAATCTAAGAATCGAGAGCATATTTGCCACAACACCAATCACAATACCTGCAAGAAAAAAAACCATCAAAACCATGACGAGCGGTGCTTGCCATTCATAGCCTAAATAGTAGTGTAAAGATACCACTTCACTATTCTTGGCAGCAAACCCCAACAACAGGATAAATAATAATAGACGCAATGCCCAAGCTAAATAGCGCATAAAATCCTAATAAAATTCAATTAGCCTCACAAAAGTTAATTTTGCATGAAAATACCATTCGTGCTGCGGCATCAGAAGGCTGCCACGCAATCAAATCCAAGATACTGAGGTCCGCATATATTGTACCTCGTCAAAACTGAATATTGGCGCAAATGCAGATTTATTTTAAAAAAAAACGGCATGATTATGACATCATGCCGTTTTTTTCAGTTAACAATCAAAATTTCTGATTATTCGCTGTAGTCAACTCGCTCACGCAATTCCTTACCTGCTTTAAAATGAGGTACGTGTTTTTCAGCCACACTCACTTTATCACCAGTTTTAGGATTACGACCAGTCCTTGGTGGACGATAATTCAGACTAAAGCTGCCAAACCCTCTGATCTCAATCCGCTCCCCTTGAGATAAGCTCTTAGCCATCTCATCAAGCAACGTTTTAACAGCGAGTTCCGCATCCTTGGCGACAAGCTGGGAATAACGGGTTGCCAGCTTGGCGATCAGATCCGATTTTGTCATGAAATTTCCCTTTTATTGATCGGTAGATTGATCGGATTTCTTCACGTCCATTTTAGCTTTCAACAGGGCGCCCAAACTTGTAGTACCAGCACTACCGCCCTGATCTGTCGCCATTTTCTGCATAGCTTCAGATGTTTCAGCCATATCTTTTGCTTTAATCGATAAATTAATGGAGCGATTTTTGCGATCAACATTGATAATCATCACTTCAAGTTCATCACCTTCATTCATGTGGGTACGAATATCTTCCACACGGTCACGTGAAACTTCAGAAGCGCGTAAATAACCATCTACATCTGTGTCCAGAGATATTACTGCACCTTTGGCATCCATTGACTTGACAGTACCTTTAACCAGGCTGCCCTTGTCATTCACAGATACAAAGTTGGTGAAAGGATCGCCATCCATCTGTTTGATACCCAGCGAGATGCGCTCACGCTCAACATCAATCGCCAATACCATGGCTTCAACTTCATCACCCTTCTTGTAGTTGCGAACGGCTTCTTCACCAGCTACATTCCAGGACAGGTCAGACAAGTGTACCAAACCATCAATACCACCTGGCAACCCAATAAACACGCCAAAATCAGTGATAGATTTGATCTGACCGCTGACCTTGTCGCCTTTCTTATGGTTAATAGCAAAATCATCCCATGGATTGGACTGGCATTGCTTCATACCCAGTGAAATGCGGCGACGATCTTCGTCGATTTCCAGAATCATGACTTCTACTTCATCGCCCAGGCTTACAACCTTGGATGGGTGAACGTTTTTATTGGTCCAATCCATTTCAGAAACGTGAACCAGACCTTCAATACCTTGTTCGATTTCAGCAAATGCGCCGTAGTCTGTCAGGTTTGTGATCTTGCCAAACATGCGTGTGCCTTGTGGGTAACGACGTGACAGACCAACCCATGGATCATCACCAAGCTGCTTCATACCCAGTGAAACGCGATTTTTTTCCTGGTCAAACTTCAGAATCTTGGCTTCTACTTCATCACCAACGGTCAACACCTCGGATGGGTGCTTAACACGGCGCCATGCCAGATCAGTGATATGCAACAGACCATCGATACCACCGAGATCCACAAACGCGCCATAATCGGTGATATTTTTAACAATACCTTTCACTACTGCGCCTTCTTTCAGGCTACCCAGCAGCGCTTCACGTTCTGCACCCTGGCTAGCTTCCAGCATGGCACGACGAGAAACAACAACGTTATTACGCTTGCGATCAAGCTTAATAACTTTAAATTCCATTTCCTTACCTTCGTAAGGGGTAGTGTCCTTGATTGGGCGCACATCTACCAGTGAACCTGGCAAGAATGCGCGAATACCGTTAACCATAACGGTCAGACCACCTTTAACTTTACCCTGAACCAGACCCATGACTGGCGTGCCTTCTTCCATCGCCACATCCAGTTCTGTCCATGCTTGCAAGCGTTTGGCTTTTTCACGAGACAGTTTGGTTGCACCATAACCATCTTCAAGCGCATCAATCGCAACCATCACGAAATCGCCAACTTTTACTTCCAGTTCGCCTTTATCGTCGCGAAACTCTTCAGCTGGAATCACGCTTTCGGATTTCAAACCGGCATTAACAATTACAACACCACCTTCGATTGCGACAACTTCGGCAGTAATTACTTCGCCGGTGCGCATTTCTTGGCGCGTTAAACTTTCTTCAAACAGTGCAGCAAAACTTTCCATGGATTCGGTAACAGGAGACGCAGTAGCCATTAGATAAATACCTGATAAACCCATCAAACAGGATGGGACTGGTTAGTTAATAAACACCTGAAGCAATTGAAATAAACACCCCCACGCAACATCATTGCAGCGCATGGTCGTTTTGTCGTAACTATCGGAGGGAAAGTACGACTTACATCACTTTAGGCACTTTGGTTAAAACGAATGGGTCACTCGAACCGTTTAAGAATCACGTCAACAGCTTCGTCTATCGTGAGTTTTGTGGTATCCAGAAGACTTGCATCCGCACACTTTTGCAAAGGAGCAACACTTCGCGCACTATCACGCTTGTCCCGCTCCTGAATATCCTGCAAAATATTCTCAATTGTAGCACAAACACCTTTTTCTTTCAACTGTTTAAATCGACGTTCAGCTCGAACTTCTGCACTTGCCGTCAAATAAAATTTCGTACCTGCTGCAGGAAATACAACCGAACCCATATCGCGACCATCCGCCACCAACCCTGGGAGCTGACAAAAATCACGCTGACGTGCCAGCAAAGCGGCTCTTACCGTTGGCAAGGCAGCTACCACAGACGCGCCATTTCCGCATTTTTCGGATCGCACTTCATCGGTTACTTTATCTTTGCCCAGCCATATTTCGCCACCATCAAACACAACATCCAGTTTTGCAGCCAGGTTCGCCAGTGATGGCTCATCATTCAAAGCCACGTTTTCTCGAAATGCTGCAAGTGCCACCAGACGATATAACGCACCGCTATCGAGGTAATGAAACCCCAGTTTTTTCGCAACGATACTTGCAACGGTACCCTTGCCTGAAGCGGAAGGACCATCAATAGTAATAACAGGAATCATTTTTTCAGACATAGCAGACTTCATCGGTTCAAACAGAAATTGAGGACAAGACCTCAAAATACTTTGGGAAGGTTTTTGCTACACATTCAGGTTCATTGATTCTTACCGGCACGCCTCCCAGCGCCACCAATGAAAAACACATAGCCATACGATGGTCATCATAAGTATCGATGATGGCATCGGGGATGAGTGAGGATGGAGGGGTCACGCGAATGTAATCCGCGCCCTCTTCCACTTCAGCCCCAACCTTGCGCAGTTCAATAGCCATAGCGGCAATGCGATCTGTTTCCTTTACACGCCAACTGGCTATATTTCGGATAGTCGTTGTGCCATCCGCAAATAAAGCGGTTACCGCAATCGTCATGGCAGCATCAGGAATAAAATTAAGATCCGCGTCAATCGCACGTAACTTGCCATTACTGCGTGATTCAATCCAGTTATCACCCATAGTGATCACTGCTCCCATTTGTTCGAGCACTTCAGCAAACCGTACATCGCCTTGTATACTCGATTTACCGACGCCTTCCACACGGACCGGGCCTCCGCCAATTGCGCCAGCCGCCAGAAAATAAGAAGCACTTGATGCATCACCTTCTACATGGATAACACCTGGAGATTGATATACCTGCCCGCCTGTAATGGTAAATTCCTGCCAATCCTGACGCTCCACTTTCACCCCGAATCTTTGCATGAGGTTTAAGGTGATTTCTATATAAGGTTTGGAGATCAGTTCACCCACCACTTCTATGACTACCGTTTCACCCGCAAGCGGCGATACCATTAACAGTGATGTCAGGAACTGACTCGATACATTCCCGCGAACTTGAACCGTTTTTGTCTTGCGTGCACCTGACGGGGCAATTTCCAACGGAGGAAATCCGTCATTTCCAAGGTAGCGAATATCCGCACCTAGCTGACGCAATGCATCAACCAGATCTCCAATGGGGCGTTCATGCATACGATTTACGCCGGACAGCCTGTAGTTCCCATGGGATAACGCCAATGCTGCAGTTAAAGGTCTAAACGCAGTACCTGCATTACCCAAAAACAAATCAGCCTGTTTTACAGGAAACACGCCTCCTGCACCATGCACAACGTAATCAAGGCTCTCTGCTTCCCGCGACCACTTTACACCCAGCTTTTTTAACGCATCCAGCATGTAATTGACGTCATCTGAAGACAAGAGGCTTTTAACTTCTGTCTCCCCGTTTGCAAGGGCTGCCAGCAGCAGAATACGATTTGAGATACTTTTTGAGCCCGGCAATAACACCGTGCCCTTTACCGAATTAATTGGAGCCAGATCGAGATAATTCATTTTTTATTTACTTCCACCACTAATCCATGCATTTCTGGCATTACGAGCCGCATCAAAAATTTGTTCCAAAACAACACCGTCACCTTTCACAATCGCATCACGCATTCGATTTACCTGGGCCAGATAACTATCCAACTCAGTCACCATTGCATCACGATTAGCAAGACAAATATCCCGCCACATCTCGGGTGAACTGCTTGCAATACGGGTGAAATCACGGAATCCGCCGGCTGCAAACTGGAAAAGATCACTGGCGTTAGGACGTGCTGCGATGTCCGCTACCAGCGCATAAGCCAGAACATGGGGCAAATGACTGACAGCAGCAAAGATCTGATCATGCACTTTTGGTGGCATTTCATGCACGATGGCACCACACTTCTGCCATAGTTCCTTGACCAGATTGCGCGCCACTTCACTGGTTTCAGGAAGCGGCGTAAGGATGACATTTTTTTCTTGAAACAAACCATCCGTAGCTGCCTTGACACCACTACGTTCTGCGCCTGCTATTGGATGACCTGGAACGAATCGTTCCAAATGTTCCGGCATATAACGCTTGGCCAGTTCAATTACATCCTGCTTTGTACTGCCTACGTCGGTAATCACCGTGTGGGATGACAAGACTGGCGCAATTTCCTGCATGATGTTACCCATCTGACCAACAGGTACTGCCAGCAGGACTAAATCTGCATCTGCAACGGCATTCACAGCATTTGTTTCAGCTGCATCAATAACATAAGTACCCAGCGCAGAAGATAGATTTTCCCAATTGCGCCCTACACCCACAATTTTCTCAACCATGTTGGCATTGCGCAACGCCATGGCAAACGATCCGCCAATAAGGCCAACACCAACAATTACAAGTTTTTTAAGCATAAAATTGTTAAGCCATAAAATTTACAAAGGGGATTGAGAACGAAATCTTCATTCTCACCCCCCTCCGCAAAAAACAAAATATCAATGTATCACTGATATTGCTAACTATTCGTTAGATACTTCGACCGATTACTTCCGCGATCCCCTTCAGCTCACCCATCAAAGATTTCAGTTCACCCGGATTCAACGCCTGATCTGCGTCACACCATGCTTCGCATGGATTCGGATGCATTTCCACCAGCAAACCATCCGCGCCCGCTGCAATTGCCGCTCGGGAAAGCGATGCAACCATCCAGGCTTTTCCACCTGCATGTGAAGGATCAACAATCACGGGAAGATGGGTTTCTTTTTTCAAAACAGGAATGGCCGTTACATCCAGCACATTGCGATAGTAAGTTTCAAAAGTGCGAATGCCGCGTTCACAGAAAATAATATTGTGATTGCCACCTGCTGCAATATACTCAGCCGACATCAACCATTCTGAAATAGTGGCAGACATGCCTCGCTTCAAGATAACCGGTTTGTTGATTTTTCCGACTTCTTTCAGCAAATCAAAATTCTGCATATTACGTGTACCAATCTGGATCACGTCTACATCGTATTCCAGAAAGGTATCCAGCATACGCACATCCATCAGTTCAGTGACGATTGGCAGCCCCTCTTTATCAGCCGCTTTGCGGAACAAGTCCAATCCTTCCACACCTTTACCCTGGAAAGTATATGGACTGGTACGCGGCTTGAATGCACCACCACGCATCAGACGGCAGTTGGCTTCTTTCACAAATTTAGCCGCTTCTTCCATCTGTTGTTGTGTCTCAACCGAGCAGGGTCCTGCAATAATCTGAATCTGATTACCGCCGAGGGGCACACCCTTGATGTCGATGATGGAATTTTCTTTGTGCCATTCCCGCGCAACAATCTTGTATGGTTTGACGATATGCATGGACTGTTCTACACCAGGCAACGCCTCGAACAATTCCTGATCCAGCTTGCGTTCATCTCCAATCGCACCAATTACTGTACGTTCAGTACCCTTGGAAATATTGGCATCCAGACCAAATTCCTTAATCTTGCGAACCACTGCGTCAAGCTGTTGCTCTGTTGCGTCTTTGTTCATTACAATAATCATTTCTGCTCCTGCATCCCTGCTTCCAGGGCCTGTAAAAATCTTGCATTCTCAGCCTCTAATCCGATGCTGACTCTTAAATATTCCGGCATGCCATAATTGGCGACAGGTCGTACGATGACCCCTTGTTTGAGCAAGCTTTGATACATACCTGTAGCGTTACCAATACGAAAGCTCACAAAATTACCAAACGAGGGAATAAAACTGATCCCCAACCTGTTAAATGCCTGTGTTACCTGATCCATCCCCTTGCGGTTCACTTCTATACATTGTTCTAAAAAGGGTAAGTCCTGCAATGCAGCTATTGCCGCCACCTGTGCCAGACTATTGACGTTGAATGGCTGGCGCACACGATTCAGCATCGCGGCCACATCAGGATGTGCCATTGCAAATCCGATACGCAGTCCTGCCAAACCGTAGGCTTTCGAGAACGTTCGCATCACCACCAGATTAGGAAATTTCCTTAACCAGTTCACACTATCCGGCTTCAGGTTTTCAGGCAAAAACTCGTAATAGGCTTCATCAAGCACAACCAGCACACTACTTGGCACTTGCTCAAGAAAAGCCACTAAAGCATTACTGCTTAATATTGTACCAGTAGGATTATTCGGGTTTGCAATGAATATGACTCGCGTATTCTGTGCAATAGCCGCAAGCATTGCTTGTGGGTCATGCCCGAAATCTTTAGCCGGAACTTCGATACCTTGCGCCCCAACCGCTTGCGTCACTAAAGGATACACAGCAAAAGCATGTTGTGAATAGACGGCTGAAGTACCGGGCGACATAAAAGCGCGGGCTGCAAATTCCAGCACATCGTTTGAACCATTACCGAGCACAATCTGGTCTTGCGCGACCCCATATTTTGCAGCCAAAGCTGATTTGAGATCAAAACCATTTCCATCCGGGTAGCGAGCGATATCCATCAGTGCATTTTCAATCGCAGCAAGCACACGCGGACTGGTCCCCATAGGGTTTTCATTTGAAGCGAGCTTCACGATATGTTCTTCAGCTATACCCATTTCGCGAGCCAACTCGGAAATCGGCTTTCCGGGTTGGTATGGCGCAATGGCACTGACATAAGAAGGCGCTAAATCACACAGGTTCATAATAAAATATAAAATTGCACGGATTCAAAAAACAGGAAATATTAAAATACTACAAAACTGCGACTGGATAAGACCCCATTACTTTCAGAAAAGCCGCCTTGCTCTCCAGTTCCCGAAGCGCTTTAGCGACACTCTCATCCAATTGGTGCCCTTCAACATCCACAAAAAACACATATTCCCACATTCCCATGCGTGAAGGCCTGGATTCCAGCTTGGTCATGCTCACTTGATATTTGGCAAGGGGAGACAACAATTCCACTATTGTACCCGGCTTGTTCTTTGCTGACATAGCCAGTGATGTTTTATCTTTTCCGGATGGCGCAGCATCATGCTGTGCAATCACTAAAAAACGGGTGGTATTGTTAGGCTCATCTTCAATATTCTGAGCAAGCTTTTGCAATTGGTACAATTCAGCCGCCATTTCACCCGCAATGGCTGCACTGGTCTCATCTTCCGAAGCCAACCTGGCCGCTTCAGCATTACTGGATACAGGAATTCGTAGTATATCCGGTAAATTTTTGTTCAGCCATTCGTGGCACTGACCCAGTGACTGCGCATGTGAATACACCTTGCGAATATCCTGCAACCCCTCTATTTTTCGCATCAAAAACTGATGTACGCGCAGATCCACTTCTCCGCAAATTTTGAGTGGACTCGCCAGCAACAGATCTAACGTTCGACTTACCGTACCTTCTGTTGAATTTTCAACTGGTACAACGCCATAATCCACGATATTCGCTTCTACTTTACGAAACACTTCGTCGATGGAACTACATGCTTCTGTATGCGCTGCATGACCAAAATGTTTGATAGCAGCTGCTTGTGTAAAAGTGCCAGCGGGACCGAGAAATGCGACAGATAACGGTTTTTCCAATGCCAGACAGGCGGACATGACTTCCCGAAACAATCGTGCAACAGTTTCACCGGACATCGGCCCCGGGTTATTATCTTTTACGCGGCGCAAAACCTGCGCTTCACGTTCTGGCCTGTAAACCACGCCATTTTTTAAAACGCCTATCGCTTTGGCATGCTCTGCGCGTTCATTGATGAGTTTGAGTAACTCATCATCTAGTGCATCTATTCTGGCACGGTGTTGTTGAAGCTTGTCTGACATTTAGTTCTACTGACTTAATTATCGGTTGGCAAAGCTCTGACATTTAAAACGCCAGGGATTGAAGCTATCTGGTCAATCACACTTTGAGGCACATCACTGTCAACATCCAGCAAAGTGTATGCCATTTCACCCTTGGATTTATTGACCATATTATGAATATTCAGGCCGGCATTCGCCATTGCAGTAGAAATCTGACCTACCATGTTGGGTACATTGGAATTTGCAATCGCAATGCGAAAAGGCGACTCACGGGGCATTTCCACATTTGGGAAATTAACCGAGTTCAGAATATTGCCGTTTTCCAGATAGTCACTGACTTGTTCTGCCACCATAATGGCACAATTTTCTTCCGCCTCTTGAGTTGACGCGCCCAGATGAGGTAATGCTACAACACCAGCCTGGCTTTTAAGTGCATTGCTTGGAAAATCGCATACATATGCATGCATCTGTTTGGCAGCAATCCCGGCCACCACTGCCGTATCATCCACAATCCCCTCACGGGAGAAATTGAGCAATACTGCACCTGGACGCATCAGCTTGATACGTTCAGCGTTAATCATGTTTCGGGTGACATCCAGTAAAGGCACATGCAATGTAATAAAGTCGCTGTTTTTAATAACTTCTTCAACGCTGGCCGCTTTTTTCACTTGTGATGACAAGCGCCAAGCAGCTTCTACAGTGATGTCCGGATCATATCCCAAAACATTCATACCAAGCTTGATTGCCGCATCAGCTACCAACCCACCAATCGCACCCAGACCGATAATACCCAAGGTTCTATTAGGCAATTCAGTGCCAGCAAAATGCTTTTTCCCACTTTCAACCTGTTTATGCAGGGCTTCATCATCGCCTTCCAGTCCTTCCACAAACTTGAAAGCTGGCACAAGATTACGCGCAGACATTAACATTCCCGCAATCACTAATTCCTTGACGGCGTTTGCGTTGGCCCCTGGCGCATTGAACACGGGGATCCCTCGCTCAGACATTTTTTTAACTGGAATATTATTGGTGCCCGCACCCGCCCGACCAATTGCACGAACACTCGCTGGAATATCCATTTCATGCATATTCTGGGAACGCACCAAAATCCCTTCAGGCTCTGCAATATCATTGCCTACGGTATAGCTTATCGGAAGCCTTGACAGACCCAACTTGGAAATGGCATTCAGTGTTTGAATTTTATAGTTTTTAGCCATGAGATTTCTCAAAATCATTCATCAAAGCGACTAAAGCTTTTACGCCATCAATAGGCATTGCATTGTAGATGGAAGCGCGCATACCCCCCACTGAGCGATGTCCCTTTAACTGTACTAAACCACGAGCTTTGGCTTCTTTCAAAAAGGCTTCATCTAACGCCGCATCTTTCAACGTGAAAGGAATGTTCATGCGCGAACGATTTTCCTTGGCTGTCGGGCAATGATAAAACTTGCTTTCATCCAGGCAATCGTAAAGAAGCTTGGCTTTAGCAACGTTGTTTGCTTCCATTTTGACCAAGCCACCATTGTGCTTCAACCATCTGAAAACCAGCCCTGCCATATAAATACCATAGGTTGGCGGAGTGTTATACATGGATTCATTCTCTGCATGAATTTTGTAATCCATCATGCTAGGCGTGCCTGCAATGGTTTCCCCGATGAGGTCATCCCGAACAATCACAATGGTCAAGCCTGCAGGGCCAATGTTTTTCTGTGCACCTGCGTAGACCAAACCAAATTTATTGATATCGATCACACGTGACAGAATATTGGAGGACATATCTGCCACCAAAGGCACATCACCTGTCTCAGGAACCCAGTTAAATTCCACACCACCAATAGTTTCATTCGGGGTGTAATGGACATAGGCTGCATTTGCATCCAGTTTCCATTTATCCTGAGTTGGCGCGTAGCTGAAGTTCGCATCTTCCGAGCTGGCCACAACATTGACAGCGCCAAATTTCTTCGCTTCCTTGATCGCCTTTTTTGACCATTCACCCGTGTTTACGTAATCTGCACTCTTTTTCCCGCGCAACAAATTCATTGGCACCATGGCAAACTGTGTTGATGCGCCGCCTTGCAAGAACAATACCTTATAATTTGCAGGTATTGCCATAAGCTCACGCAAATCCGCTTCAGCTTGTGCCGCTATCCCCATAAACTCTTTACCGCGATGGCTCATTTCCATGACCGACATACCGCAACCTTGCCAATTCAACATCTCGTCGCGAGCTTGTTCCAGAACTTCCTGAGGCAGCACGGCCGGGCCGGCGCTAAAATTGTAAATGCGTTCCATCTTGCGTCATTGCTCCAATTTAAGAGATAAACAAAGAGAATTACGAGGCGTACAGGCGTTTTAACCGCCTGGGCGCCACAGTTTTTACTATTCCTCGCCTGCTACGTCATCAGAATCAGTTACCACATCATCAACATCTATTTCACTGACATTGGAGTCTGTTGCCGCATCTTCAGAATCAGTTTCTACAACCCGTTGCAATCCAACCAGTTTTTCGCCTTTATCCAGATTGATCAGGGTAACGCCTTGAGTAGCACGGCCCATTTCACGAATTTCAGCTACACGGGTACGAATCAGTACGCCACCAGTGGTAATCAACATGATTTCGTCTTCAGTATTAGCCAAGGTTGCGGCAACTACTTTACCGTTACGTTCGGATGTCTGAATTGCCATCATACCTTGTGTACCACGACCGTGACGGGTGTACTCTGTGATTGGTGTCCGCTTGCCAAAACCATTTTCCGTGGCAGTCAGAACAGACTGCTGTTCGTTTTCAGCGACCAGCAAAGCGATAACCTTATGGCCTGCACCCAGACGCATACCACGCACACCACGTGCACCACGACCGACAGCACGAACATCCTGCTCTTCAAATCGCACTGCCTTGCCACCGTTAGAGAACATCATCACATCGTGACTACCATCGGTAATAGCCACACCCACCAGATAGTCCCCTTCATCCAGATTCACGGCAATAATACCGTTGGAACGTGGACGAGAATATTCTGAAAGCGGGGTCTTCTTGACCACTCCATTGGCTGTCGCCATAAAGATAAAATGGTCATCATCAAACGCTTTCACTGGCAGGATAGCGTTAATTTTTTCGCCTTCCTCCAATTGCAGCATATTCACAATTGGCTTGCCACGACTGATACGACTACCCTGCGGAACTTCATAAACCTTAACCCAGTACACTTTGCCGCGATTCGAGAAGCTCAGTATGTAATCATGGGTATTAGCGATGAACAGGTTATCGATAAAATCATCTTCTTTGGTAGCAGTTGCCTGCTTACCACGTCCACCACGTTTCTGCGCCTGGTAATCTGCAAGTGGTTGAGACTTGATATAACCCGTATGCGAGAGTGTCACTACCACATCTTCCGGTGTGATTAAGTCTTCCAGTGAAAGATCATGTGCAACAGCAATAATTTCACTGCGGCGCTTATCACCAAACTGAAGTTTGATGGCGGTAAGTTCACCTACGATGATTTCAGTGATCCGCTCAGGTCTGGCCAGAATATCCAGCAAGTCGGTGATTTTTTCCATCACGTCTTTGTATTCCGCAACAATCTTGTCTTGCTCTAAACCCGTCAGACGTTGCAAACGCAATTCAAGAATCGCTTGCGCCTGAGTTTCAGATAATCTGTAACCATCTTTGTGATAGCCAAATTCAGCAGGCAGACCCAATGGACGTGACGCATCGCTTTGAACACGCGACAACATATCTTCCACCAGCGTGGAACGCCAGACACGGGCAATTAATTGCTGCTTGGCTACTGCAGGAGACTCAGCCGCTTTAATCAACGCGATAACATCATCAACGTTGGACAAAGCCACAGCCAGACCTTCCAAAATATGCCCACGATCACGTGCCTTGCGCAATTCAAATACGGTACGACGAGTGACCACTTCACGACGATGGCGCAGGAATGCTTCCAGCATCTGCTTCAGGTTCAGCAGGCGAGGCAAATTATCTACCAGCGCCACCATATTCATGCCGAAGGTTTCCTGCATCTGGGTCTGCTTGTACAGATTATTGAGCACGACTTCAGGCATTTCGCCCCGCTTAAGCTCAATCACCATACGCATACCGGACTTATCAGATTCATCGCGCAGATCAGAAATGCCTTCGATCTTCTTCTCGCGAACCAATTCACTAATTTTGATTAATAAATTAGCCTTGTTAACCTGATAAGGCAGCTCATCAACAATAATGGCCTGCTTGCCACCCACCTTATCTACATCTTCAAAGTGCACTTTGGCGCGCATCAGAACTCGCCCGCGACCAGTTCTGTAACCTTCTTTCACCCCGACGGTACCGTAAATGATCCCTGCTGTAGGAAAATCAGGTGCAGGTACAATATCGATCAAATCTTCTATACTGATATCCGGCGTTTCCAGCAAAGCCAGACAGGCATCCACAATTTCATTCAGATTGTGGGGCGGGATATTGGTCGCCATTCCCACAGCAATACCGGAAGAACCGTTTATCAGCAGGTTTGGAATTTTTGCAGGAAGAACCAGCGGTTCGTGCTCCGAACCATCATAGTTCGCACCAAAATCCACTGTTTCCTTTTCGAGATCAGCCAGCAGCTCATGGGCAATACGCGCCATGCGGATTTCGGTGTAACGCATCGCGGCTGCATTATCTCCGTCTACCGAACCGAAGTTACCCTGCCCATCAACAAGGGGGTATCGCAAGCTGAAATCCTGAGCCATACGAACGATCGTGTCATAGACAGCTGTATCACCGTGAGGATGGTACTTACCGATTACGTCACCAACAATACGTGCTGATTTTTTGTAAGCCTTGTTCCAGTCATTAGATAACTCGTGCATGGCAAACAGCACCCGACGGTGAACAGGTTTAAGACCGTCACGCACATCAGGGAGTGCGCGGCCGACGATTACGCTCATAGCGTAATCAAGATACGAACGGCGCATTTCCTCTTCAAGGCTGATGGGGAGCGTTTCTCTAGCGAATTGTTCCATATATAATGTTTTTTATTGAATATTAAACGTGCAGTAAAGCGCATGATTCTAGCATGCCCAAAGAATCTCAGCCACACCTGACGTCATCCTGATGACTGTATTATTTCTACAACAAAATATTGCTATGGTATTAGCAACAACTGATTTTAGTTGAAATATTAGGCTTTATTGTCTACTATGAGGCATTGAGAAAGAAATTGCTCACTCACTTTATACGATTTCGAAGTCTTAACAAAAAAGGGAAAACAACATGAAAGCTTCTCGACTAATTCTCAGCATGTTTGCTTTGGCAGCTTTGTCCGTAGCTAACGTTGCTTCCGCTCATGAAGTAGCGAACACTGGCTACCTGATTGACTCACAAGGCCAGGTTGTGAAGAACAACTTTGGCGAATGCTGGAAAACTGGTTACTGGACCCCAGCAATGGCTATCCCTGAATGCGATTCCAGCCTCGTAAAGAAAGATGAAGCCAAGAAAGAAGAGCCAATGGCTGCAGCTGCTCCTGCTGAAGCCGGTCCAAGCAAACCAGCTTTCGCTGCAATTACTCTGCAAGCTGAAACCCTGTTTGACTTCGACAAAGCTGTATTGCGCGCTGATGGCAAGAAGACTCTGGATACTGAAGTTGTAGAAAAAATGAAAGCCAATCCACAAGTTGAAGTTGTGTTGGTTACCGGTCATGCTGATCGTATTGGTACAGATTCTTACAACCAGAAGCTTTCACAGCGTCGTGCTGATGCAGCTAAAGCCTACCTTGTAAGCCAGGGAATTGACTCCAAGCGCATTGAAACAGCTTCTAAAGGTGAATCCGAGCCAGTTGTTGCTTGTAACGACATCAAGGGCAAGGTAAGCGGCAAGAACAAGAAATTGGTTGAATGCCTGCAACCTAACCGCCGTGTAGTGGTTGAAGTTAAGGTTCAAGCTCAGAAGTAATAGTAAGCTCATAAAAAGCCCCGCTAAATTGCGGGGCTTTTTTTCGTCCAGAGATTTGTTAAATGACTATAGCAAGTGAATTCACTGTTGACACACTGATTGATGCGCGCTGGATCATTCCAGTCGAACCAACGCATCAAACATTGCTCCACCATAGCATTGCCATTTCAAACGGTAAAATCACTGCTATTCTCCCCACAACCGAAGCACATACAAGATTTACTGCCAAACAACATTTTCAACTGAAAGACCATGCACTCATCCCGGGACTGATTAACCTCCATACGCATGCCGCCATGTCTCTGCTGCGCGGTTTAGCAGATGATCTTCCGTTGATGGAATGGCTAAAAGGCCACATCTGGCCTGCAGAATCCCGCCATATGTCTCCTGAATTTGTTAAGGACGGAACGTTATTGGCTTGTGCAGAAATGATCCAGGGCGGCATAACCACCTTCAATGACATGTATTTTTTCCCTGAAGCTGCCGCAGAAGCTGCGCTTGCTTCAAAGATGCGAGCAGCACTGGGACTTATCACTATCGACTTTCCCACTGCCTATGCCAGTGATGCCGATGATTATTTAAGCAAAGGTCTCGCCATGCGCGACCGGTATAATGGCGAAACGCTGCTTAGCTTTTGCATGGCGCCGCATGCGCCTTATACTGTGGGTGATGAAACACTTGGGAAAGTGTTGACTTACGCTGAGCAACTTGAGCTTCCTATTCATATCCACCTGCATGAAACACTAAACGAAATTGATCAAAGCCTGACTCAATATCATCAAAGACCCATTCAACGTCTGCATAATTTAGGCTTACTGACGCCGAGTCTGTTGGCAGTTCACGCTGTGCATCTCACCCCTCAGGAAATAACTTTGCTCGCAAAACAAGGTTGCCATGTTGCTCACTGCCCTACTTCCAATCTGAAGTTAGCAAGTGGCATAGCACCTGTCGATGCCATGCTGGCAAAGGGTATTAATATTGGGCTGGGTACAGATGGCGCCGCGAGCAACAACCGTCTGGATATGTTTGCCGAAATGCGACTTGCGGCCTTGCTGGCTAAAGGATCAAGCGGCAAAGCTGAAATATTGCCCGCTCACCAGGCATTAGAAATGGCCACGCTAAATGCAGCCAAAGCATTGGGCATAGATGCACTTACCGGTTCATTAAAATCCGGCAAAGCAGCCGATATCACAGCAGTGAATCTTTCTGCATTGAACACTTCACCTTGTTATGACGCGGCATCGCATCTGGTTTACGCAGCCGGCAGAGAGCATGTCAGTCATGTTTGGGTAAATGGAGAAAATTTGCTGAATGAAGGCAAGCTGGTCACATTGGATAGTCAGGAACTGAAAGCGAAAGCCAACTATTGGCAAGGGCGTATCAGTCACTCTGGCTCCGCATATTAACTATACGAGCCAGAAAAGGTTTACAACGGTCGCACCAGCGAAATGCTTATTGCATTTTTTGTCACCGCCCATACTTGAGGCGATTAAAACGTCGCTATTCTTACCTCTTTTTTACTAATAGCCTGGTTTACTTAGTGCAAATCAGTACAGCTTCCACGACCTGAGCAAATATGGTTAAATAGACGAATGAATGTTGACGAACTAGAAATTGAAAAATTTAGCGCCTTGGCTCACCATTGGTGGGATCCCAATAGCGAATTCAAACCTCTGCATGAAATCAATCCATTACGTCTTGATTACATAGATAATATAGCCAATATTACCGGTAAAAAAGTATTGGATGTTGGTTGCGGTGGCGGCATTTTATCTGAAAGCATGGCTGTACGCGGTGCAGAAGTCACTGGCATTGATATGGCTGAAAAAGCACTTAAAGTGGCCAAACTTCATTTACTGGAAACCGGCAATAAGGTTGATTACCGAAAAATTCCGGTCGAGGAACTGGCAAAAGAAATGCCACAGCAATTTGATGTGGTTACGTGCATGGAAATGCTGGAACATGTGCCCGAGCCTGCCAGTATTATTCAGGCATGTCATGAACTGGTTAAACCCGGTGGTCACGTTTTCTTTTCCACCATCAACCGTAATCCAAAATCTTATCTGTTCGCTATTATCGGAGCAGAATACGTACTGAATATGCTGCCACGCGGCACCCATGATTACGCCAAATTTATCAAACCATCCGAACTGGCACGCTTCGCACGTGGCGCTGGCCTGACCGTTGAAGAAGTGATTGGCATGAGCTACAACCCGCTCAGCAAGATTTATTCCTTAGGACAAGATACAGACGTGAACTACATTGTGTGCTGCAAGCGTGACACCTGAAAAAACACGCGCCGTTTTATTTGATCTGGATGGCACACTGGCTGATACAGCTCCGGATCTCGGTTTCGCATTGAACGAGCAGCGGCGACTGCATGGTCTTTCGCCATTGTCACTGGAAGAAATCCGGCCTCAGGCTTCCCATGGTGCTCGCGGGTTATTGCAACTGGGATTCAACCTCTCGCCGGAGGATGATACTTTCACAGCCATGCGGGATGAGTATCTGAAGCTTTACGAAACCCATATCTGCCTGCATACCCGTCTTTTTCCTGGCATTTCGGAACTACTGGAAAATTTGGAAAATCGTGGTATTCATTGGGGCATCGTCACCAATAAGCCAGCCCGTTTTACCCTGCCGTTAATGACACAACTTGGCCTCGCGCAACGGGCAAGTTGCATTATCAGCGGTGATACAACGGCCCATTCCAAACCTCATCCAGAACCCATGTTCGCTGCTGCACGTGAAGTGGGTGCCACACCCGCATCATGTCTCTATCTTGGTGATGCTGAGCGTGACGTAGAAGCCGCACTTGCGGCTGGCATGACAGCACTGATCGCCAACTATGGTTATCTTGGTGCAGATGACCAACCTGACAATTGGGGCGCGTATGCTCGAATCGACGCGCCACAGGACATTCTCGCTTTTCTTGCGTAATCGCTAAATCAATCTTCAGCCATTTTTGTGGGCTGGGCAGAATGCAAGGTATTTGGATAACAGCTGGCTTACTTACACAGGGAGAAAATATAACCCCACCCTCTCCTCAACCCTCTCCCATCAAGGGAGAGGGGATCTTACGTGCAAAGTTTTTGCTTTAGCTATATAAAACACGAATAATCATTTAAATTAACTATAATGATTTTTAGTTCTATTTGTGGGAACTATCAGTTACAAAAATAGCATCAATTAACGCACCATCTCTTCCCCCACCAGGAGGCTTTACTTATGATTTCGCTCACCGTCAACGGCAAGAAACATTCCGTAGATGCCACGCCAGACACGCCTTTGTTATGGGTACTGCGCGATTCACTTCAACTGACAGGCACGAAATACGGATGCGGCATTGCTGCGTGCGGGGCATGTACCGTCCATATGAATGGCGCACCAGTGCGCGCCTGCATGACACCGCTTTCCGCTGCTTCCGGCCAAAAAATATCGACGATTGAGGGACTTAATTCCAAAGTTGGCCTTGCTGTGCAAACGGCATGGGAAAAACTGGAAGTGGTTCAGTGTGGTTTTTGCCAATCTGGTCAGATCATGTCCGCTGTGGCATTACTCACCACCAATAAAAAACCCAGTGATATTGATATCGACACCGCAATGGCAGGCAACCTGTGCCGCTGCGCAACTTACCAACGCATCCGCGAAGCCATCAAGGAAGCGGCGAAGAAACTTGCCTGAGGAGATGGAAATGAGCGAAATAAAGATCGTTAACGAAAGCCGTCGCCGCTTTCTGCAAGCTGGCTTGGGGCTGACACTTGCTATTTATCTGCCTGCAGGACGAGCCGCAGCGGCAGCGGCTACAGTTGAAGCTGGGCCAGGAAAAGCAGGTGCTGTGATGACAGCAACAACGTTGCCGTTTGAGCCTAACGCCTTTGTGCGTATAGGTGAGGACAATCTGGTCACGGTCATCGTGAAGCATCTGGAAATGGGGCAAGGCACTTATACCGGGCTGCCAACCCTTGTGGCAGATGAGCTGGATGCAGACTGGTCGCAAATTCGTGTAGAAGGTGCGCCTGCGGATGCCAAACGCTATAACAATCTACTGTGGGGACCCACGCAGGGAACCGGCGGCAGTACCGCTATCGCCAACTCCTTCGAACAAATGCGTAAAGCCGGTGCCACGGCTCGGGCAATGCTGGTTGCCGCAGCGGCAGAGGAATGGCAAGTGCCTGCCGCTGAAATCAAGGTTAAGAAAGGCGTTATCAGCCACGACGCATCAAAACATACGGCAACATTTGGGGAGCTTGCTGGCAAGGCTGCCGCGCAGCCAGTGCCGGATGAAATCAAACTCAAAAACCCGAAAGATTTTATTTATATTGGTAAAGGCGTGGCTCGTAAAGACAGCAAAGCCAAAATCAATGGCAGCGCCATTTTTACTCAGGATATCAACCTTCCCGGCATGCTCACAGCCGTGGTTGCTCACCCGCCACGCTTTGGTGCCAAGGTAAAATCATTTGATGCTACCCGCGCAAAATCCGTCAAAGGGGTGACAGATGTGGTACAGATTCCTACTGGCGTTGCTGTGCTGGCCAAGGACTTTTGGAGCGCAAAGAAAGGCCGCGATTTGCTCACGGTTGAGTGGGATGAATCACAAGCTTTTAAGCAAAGCAGCGAAGAAATATTCGAGCGTTACCGGAATATTGCCCGCTCCCCAGGCGCAGTGGCACGCAAGGTGGGCGACGCAGACAAGCAGATGGGCCGCGCGGCGAAGCGTCTTGATGC
>JAYVLG010000115.1:0-3362 GCA_043759595.1 Sulfurirhabdus sp.
CGCGGAAATGAAGCCAATTATCGCGGATTCAAAACCGAGCTTGCCGGTTATTGGAGCATGATTACCTCATCCAAACGCACTGCTATCGCTGGCCTCATACTCGGTGTTGCAGCAGGTCTGCACATGTGGGTGATGCAGGGGCTGCAATTGCGCCTGGGAATTTCAAATGCCGGCGAGTTACTTGCAGGCATGGGTTATACGGGCGGACTCAGCATTCAGGATACGATTTTCGACCCGGGTTATTTTTACATCACTACCCAGGAAGCTCAGGGCGCTGCCTGGATTGTAGAAAAGCTCGGCTTCAATGTGATGGATAGTATCTTCTTCGGCATCGACAACGGCGTGCCCAATCCGCTCCTGAATCCGGTACTGTGGATGTCCATTGCACTGGTGGGTGGAGCTGCGGTGATGGCGCTGCTCAATAACGAGTTTAAACTCAAAGTGCCGTCGATCGAGGTAGCCATCTGGGCAATCTTTGGCGGCATCCTGATGGGGATAGGCGCACGGATAGGCTTGGGCTGCAACATCGGCGCATTTTTCGCAACTGTCACAAATGGCGATCCCTCAGGCTGGCTGTTCTGCCTGGGCATGACGGTGGGCGGCTTTATTGGAGTGAAATTCTTTAACTGGTGGATTGAACGAAAAATGGCCAAGGAAATGGCAGCGTTTGATCTCTAACAAATCTTAAACTCAAGGAAGGTATGTGATGTCATGGCAGTCAAATTTGAAAAAAAAGAAGATGGCACTTTTCTCCTGGATGTACAGGGCTATGTCTGCCCTCATCCGCAGTTGTACACTAAAAAAAGTTTGGAAAAAATGAAGCCGGGTGAAATTCTGGAACTGGTTTTTGATAATCCTTCCTCAGGTGAATCCATTGTCGCCATGTGCCAAGCTGAAGGAAATGAGATCATCACGCAAGAAAAAGAAGCGGGAAAAACAACAATGCACTGGCGTATTCGCAAACAATAGATCACAGCAGAAAGAGATTACATGAAAAAAAATATCTGGATAGTGATTGTGGTTGTCGTATTTTTTATAAGCCTGATCATCACCTACACTTTAGCACCGCCGGATCGCAGTGTCACAACAGAGGCGGCAACAGCCACTGAAAAGCCGCACTAACCCGATATACATTCCAACCCAGGAGATATACCAGTGCTACTTGGCATCGTCGCAACAAATGACTCTACTGAAGATCATCTAACGGGCCTGGCTTCTGCAGCCAGAGAACGTGGCTGGCAGTGTAACTGTTTTCTCACCGACCTCGGTGTGAGACTACTACGTTCGCACCGCCTGATTGAACTGGCAAGTTCAGGAGCAATAAATCTTGCCGTCTGCGAACACAGCTGGGAAATATATGGCAGCGGTGACGCACCTGATAGTGCTGTCATGGCAAGTCAATACAAGAACGCAGAGTTGGCTCATCTGTGCGATAAAGTAATCGTTCTCTAGGCTCACTAATTAATGAAAAAGAACATTTTGGTTATTGCAAAAAACAACAAAGTTGAAGCTCTTCGAGTTGCGGTTGGCCTTGTACTTCTGAGCGACCCAGTAAAGGTGGACGTGCTGGACAAGCTTGAGGACTCACCACAAATACAAGAACAGCTTGAAGTTTTGAATTTTGCCGATGTACCCTGCGAGATACTTGAAGACCGCTCCAACCTGATTGATAAGCTTGCTCAAGATTTGATCAGTTCCAACGTGGTATATGTCATATGAACACAAACCAACTCATTCTTCTCCTCTACTCCAGCAAAGAGGAGCCTGCCGTTGTAAAACAACTAGCGGAATCTATAACACGTCTTGGTTCGACTACTGTCTCTCGAACAATGTGTGACGGCCAATACGACAAGATACTTGACGCGGTGGAAATTGCCGACACAGTGGTCTACTGGCCGCCAGACTAAGTAGACTTTAATGTCAAAACCAGTAAATCTAATCTAAGAACTAGCGATCCCGGAATTTGGACATACTGACTGGTTTGTTCGCGTTTTCGTAACTGTTCTTCACCAACAGCAAAAAACCATAACTGTATCGTGCAGTGAATCAATTTGATTAGCTATATTAGGCGTTAGCTACACTGGAAAAAAAGCGAACGACTGCTTTTGAGAAAATTCGTGAATGATCGCTCCTGGCCGAACTGCGGCATATACTTCACAAACTGCAATGTGGTGGCTTTGGAATCAGAACACGTCAGGCAACCGCAACCCGATCGATCTGCTTGCAGATGTCCATATCTACCGTCAGTCGATGGATAGCGACTTCCGGTATCTTAGCTTTTCCCACACCTTGTCTTAGCCTTACAAAGCCGCAGGCTTCAAGTTTCCCCAGTGTGCGGCTCACGTTCGGTTCTGCGCGCATTACCAGTCACGCCAAGTCAGCGATAGATTCAGGTTTGTTTTGCTCGATGGTGGCAAGCAAGTGACGGTTTTCGGGGGTGAGCAAACGGATCACTGCTTCGACTGATTCGAAAGATGGCTGCGCAGCATCACCACTTGCTTTGCGGTCACCGCGCGCGACAGACCGCATTTCTTTTTTCAGGCTCTGCATGGATTGTATTTTCATCTTCGTGGTCATGTCTCCTTGTCTTCTACGACCTCTGTTGATATGCCTTGCATATCGCAAATTTTTTCAACCTCGGGGATAACGAATAAATCCGCGTTTCTCTAAATGAATAATGAGAGGGGTTATTTCCCTGCGCGCCCCAACCCCATAGGATCAGCGCCGATGGTGCCACGCAGGCTTTGCAGATAGGCGCTGCCACTCACATATTCCAGCTTGGCTTTTGACGCTTTGAGCAGGCCTTTTATGCCGAGCTTTTCGGCCACATCCTGATGGCTGGCAAGGTTGGCAAAAGCATCCAGATAGGTCACGTGGCGTTTCCATAATGCGACATCCCGACGCTGTTTTGTTTCCAGCCGCTCGCGATACCAGTCCGATGCGAGTAGTGCTTCGCGGGTGAACATGGCGCGGATTTCAGCGTGGTGTACGTCTTTACCTTCGAAGCTGCCGCTGGCCATGATGTGGAGCAGGGCCTTGAGCGGTGGACAGGCATCTTCCACGCTTCCGTCCGCGAGGTAAGTCGCCGCAACGCTTTGCTGGGCTTCGACGATGTTTTCCACACCATCGACGAAATCGTCAAGCCCCTGGCTTTCCGGACGCAGTATTTCCTCGCCGAATACGGCACGCGGCGCGTCGAACATCTTGCCCATGAAGCCGTGCACGAAGCGTTCCGTAATACGGTAACCGAGGCGGCTGGCCTTGATCGTCCGACCCTGAAATTCGAAGTCCTCTATTTTTTCGAGACAGCCGTTTTCGATCAGGAAGGCTGGATCGCGCACCTTGGCTGACAGGCGCGACCA
>JAYVLG010000116.1:0-3933 GCA_043759595.1 Sulfurirhabdus sp.
CACAGGGAATAAATTGTACTTGACACAGCTCGTGCAAAGTATTGTAATTGCAGGCTTTCGAAAACTTACTAATAGGGCCATTATCATGAAGCGTACATACCAACCATCAGTCATTAAAAGAAAGCGCACCCACGGATTTTTAGTGCGCATGAGAACCAAGGGTGGTCGCGCAGTTATAGCTGCTCGCAGAGCCAAAGGGCGCGCGCGCCTTGCAGTTTAAGTTCTGATTTTGAGTTGAGTGTTAAGGTTGTGAGTTTTGTATTTCCTGCTAGCCATCACATTAGGCAGAGCAAGGAGTTTGAACAAGCATTTCGTCATAAGGGCTTGATAAACAAATGGTTTGCTATCCATCTGCTTGCAAACAGTCATGAATTCGCCAGGCTGGGCATGGTTGTGAGCAAGAGAACAATGCCCAAGTCTGTATATAGAAATTTTGCCAAGCGTCTTATTCGCGAAATATTCAGGCACAACTCATCGAAACTGCCGACATTAGATTTTGTCGTGCGTATTCGGCGTAATTTGACTAAAAATACCGCTCTCGAAGCGAGGGCAGCATTGCAAGAGTTAATGCTAAGCGCAAAAACACTATGATTCAGTCTATATTTCTTCGAATAATCAAAATTTATCAATATGCTATTAGCCCTTTAATAGCTCCAACCTGCCGTTTTACGCCCAGCTGTTCTCAGTACGCCAGTGAAGTAATCGCCAAACATGGGGCGTTGCGTGGAGGCTGGTTAAGTTTAAAACGTGTGTTGCGCTGCAACCCATGGCATCCTGGCGGTTATGATCCTGCCCCTTAGTCTTTAATTTAGGTCAAAACCACAATGGATTTTCAACGTGTATTCCTGTTTTTAATATTTTCTTTTTCAGTCTATCTCCTGTGGGATGGGTGGCAGCGAGAGCAAAACCCAGCACCACAAGTCGTTTCTGCGGCATTTACGCCGGTTGCCAGCCCATCTTTAACTGTTCTAGATAAGCCCAGTACAACTCCTACTGCAGTCTCCACAACGCAGTTAGCAAGAGTTGGCGAAATAATCACGGTTGAAACGGATTTTTTCCATGCTGAAATTAATACAATAGGCGGAGATATACGTCGTATTGAGTTATTAAAACATTTCGATACCGTAGACAAGAGCAAACCCTTTGTGTTGTTTGAACATGATGAAGGCGGTATCTATATGGCGCAAACAGGCCTATTAGGGCCTGGATTACCTACACACAACACACTTTTTACAGCCCAAGACAAGCAGTATCATTTAACCGAGGGCAAAGACACTGTAGAAGTTCGTTTACTGGCTAGCAGTGAAGCTGGTGCCACAGCGACTAAGGTGTTCGTGTTTCATCGAAGCAGTTACCTGATTGATGTCGGTTATGAGATTGAAAATTCCAGTGCTGCCAAACTCACTTCATCTGCATATTTTCAGCTGGTTAGAGATGACATTCAGCCAACTGGTGCAACTAAATTTGTTCCAACATATACTGGTCCTGCAGTTTATACGGAGCAGGGCAAGTTCCAAAAAATTGACTTTGCCAGCATAGCAAAAAATAAGGCTAGCTTACCTAAAGAAGCGGATAACGGCTGGGCAGGAATGCTACAACACTATTTTGTATCGGCTTGGTTACCAAAAGACAACACACCAAGAGAGTTTTACGCTAAGCAGCTTGAAAATAAGTTATATGCTGTGGGTTTGGTTTTGCCGGTTTCTGCTATTGAGCCGGGTAAAACGGGCAAAATCTCGGTGCCGCTATATGTAGGGCCTGCCAAAGGGAACTTGGATAAAATTGCTCCTGGACTCGGATTAACCGTTGATTATGGTTTTCTTACCATCATTGCAAAACCGATTTTCTGGCTTCTGACTGCAATACATGAATGGGTGCAGAATTGGGGCTTGGCGATCATCATTTTAACTATCTTGATCAAGCTGGTATTTTTTCCACTGTCCGCTGCCAGTTACCGTTCTATGGCCAAAATGCGTGTGGTTGCACCTAAACTGGCTAAAATCAAGGAACAGTTCGGCGATGACCGTGAACGCCTGAATCGTGCGATGATGGATCTGTACAAGACCGAGAAAATTAACCCGCTTGGTGGTTGTTTACCGGTGCTGATCCAGATTCCAGTGTTTATTTCGTTGTATTGGGCGATTCTGGCGAGCGTAGAAATGCGTTATGCGCCATTCACAGGTTGGATAACAGACCTATCTCGACCCGATCCTTATTACGTTCTGCCGATTATTATGGGTATCAGTATGATAATTCAGAGCAAGCTTAACCCAACCCCGCCCGATCCTATGCAGGCGAAGCTGATGCAAATCATGCCAATAGCATTCAGTGTGGTGTTCTTCTTTTTCCCAGTTGGCCTGGTATTGTACTCAGTAGTAAATAACGTGCTTTCGATTGCCCAGCAATGGTATATCACACGTAATACGGAGGCTGAAGCCAAGGGTGTTGCCAAAGTCTGACAATATTGCAGCTATTGCTACTGCCCCAGGGCGGGGTGGTATTGGAGTGGTACGTATTTCAGGCCACAATCTTACAGAAACTGCCACCAGCATAATTGGCAGAATTCCCCTGCCGCGCAGGGTAAGTTATGCCTCTTTTATGGATGCCGAAGGAAGCGTGATCGACCAGGGTATTGCGCTCTTTTTCCCCGCACCACATTCCTATACCGGTGAAGACGTACTTGAGCTACAAGGCCACGGTGGTCCAGCTGTGTTGCAATTAGTACTTCAGCGATGTCTGGAGTTGGGAGCGCGCCTGGCGTTGCCGGGTGAATTCACACAGCGAGCGTTTCTTAACGACAAGCTGGATTTGGCGCAGGCCGAAAGCGTAGCTGATCTGATCGATGCCACGACCAGTCAAGCCGCCAGAAGTGCGATGCGCTCCCTGCGGGGTGATTTCTCGCGGGTTATTCACCAACTGGTTAGCCAATTAATCGATTTGCGCATGCTGGTAGAAGCGATGCTCGACTTTCCTGAAGAAGAACTGGATGTGCCCGATGTCACTCGGCGAGATGCCAAGCTAATATTTATCCGTAATGATCTGCATAAAACTTTACAGTTGGCTCAGCAAGGTAGTTTGCTGAGAGAAGGCGCGCATGTTGTACTGATAGGCCAGCCCAATGTCGGCAAGTCCAGTCTGCTCAATTGTCTAAGTGGAGAAGAAGTGGCACTGGTGAGCGAAATGCCTGGAACTACCCGTGATGTAATACGTCAATCCATCCAGTTAAACGGTATACCCTTGCACATTATCGACACGGCCGGTATACGTGAGGCGCAGGATACTGTTGAGCTAATGGGAATTGCCCGTACACGTAGTACGATTCTAAAGGCCGATGCAATTTTGCTTATGCTGGATGGCAAACATGGCATCAGCGACGAGGATGAAAAAATTGTGGCTGAGCTACCGGCCGACACCCCGCGGCTATACATTTATAACAAGATAGATCTTCTGGATGAAATTGCCCGTGTCGAAACTCGAGGAGGCAAGGACTTCATCTACCTTTCAGCCAAAACCGGCGCCGGCATTGATTTGCTACGGGAAAGGCTGCTTGCTTTGATCGGCTGGTATCAGGAAGCCGGTGTTTTCATGGCGCGCGAAAGGCATGTGCGCGCGCTATTGCAGGCGCAAAAGCACCTTGAGAACGCATCATTAGAGGGGAGCAGGGCAGAGCTTTTTGCCGAGGAGCTCAGGCTTGCACAGGAGGCACTGAACAAAATTACGGGCGAATTTAGCTCTGACGATTTGCTTGGGGAGATTTTTAGCCGGTTTTGCATAGGTAAATAAATCTTAAAATTGTTTCACGTGGAACAATCTGGTCACGGGATAGGGCGCCGGGAATTCATCTGATTTCATCTTTTGCTGTATTATGCTCAGCTACGCTGAGGAACTGCTAAATGAATTACCCAAAAGAATTTGATGTTATCGTGGTCGGTG
>JAYVLG010000117.1:0-14117 GCA_043759595.1 Sulfurirhabdus sp.
CAAGGAATTTGCCGATCGTTTGAAAAAGGCAGGCAAGCCAAACATGGTGATTATTGGTGCATTGATGCGTAAGTTGCTGCATATTATTTACGGCGTGCTGAAATCCGGCATGCATTTCGATCCATCTTGGTCTGCGAATCATGCTTGACAGACAAGACGGTATCTCATTTCTGAATGGCCGTTTTGCGCCATGTTTCCGACATTGTGACAACGTTTCCCGAATGACTCGTCATGACACGTTAGAGACTGACAAGGCTCATTCGAATTACTACATGTCAGGAAAAAATCCCAGTGTAAACCCAGGGCTTTTAACTTTTTTATTTCAGTCTCAGACAGACTTTATTGTTTTTTATCAGTAGTATTTATGGCAACTGGACAGCAGATTATGTACAGTTGAGCTTTTTTGCAATGAGGCCGTCTATGAAAACTAGGATTTTCGGGCGCTCGTTCGTGTTTATAAACTAAAATATGCCATGACAACCATAATACTTCCCCCGCATTTCAGTACTTCTGATCAACTTATCGATAGCCTGCAAACGAAAGACTATGTGGTGGTGAGCCCTGCAGTTGTTTGTGAACTGCTGGAATGTGAATTAGCTGAACTGGAAAGACTTAAACCTGACTGGGATAGCCTGCCGATTGATCATTATCTTAAAGATGGTGGACGTTATCGGCGTCGCAGACATTCCTGTTTTGTGGTGGAGGGGGCTAAGGTAAAGCAGACTCCTCACCGCGCTCACTGGCAACCTCTGGAATACAACGCCCTGCATGGTGGTATGAAACGCATGTTTGAACCCATATTGCCTGCTACGTGTGATCAGTTGGTATGGTCGAAACTGCTTCAGGTTATAGGCAATATTTGTTCAAAAATAAAAGGAAAACAGCCCTGGTTTGTGGAAGCGCATCAGTTCCGTATTGACACCACCGATGGTATAGGCCGGCCCACTCCTGAAGGTGCGCACCGTGATGGTGTGGACTTTGTGGCTATCTTGCTCGTTGAACGCGTGAATGTGAAAGGGGGTGAGAGTCGCATATTTGAGGCGAACAGTTCAAACGGGCAGCGTTTCACCTTAACCAAACCCTGGACGTTACTCTTGCTCGACGACGAGCGCGTTGTTCACGAAACTACGCCCATTCAGCCTTTGGCGGAAGGTGGGCACAGAGATACTTTGGTGCTGACTTACCGGGCGAATGGTTTCCAGGAATAGTCGTTCGGAAGGTAATGCTTATGCAGCGGTTATTTTTTTGGTAAAAATAATCTATAGTGCGACTTCTATCGCACCTGATCAAACTTCTCGCGCAGATCCTTCAAAACACTGGATTCGCCTCTAACCTTGAAGTAAGCACCTTCTTCATCTGCACGTTCCTCCAGTACTTTACAATTCGCGTAGATTTCACTGCGAAATTGCTGCGCAGACCAGGGCAGGAAAAGCTCTTCTTCGATTAGGTCTTGTTGAAAAAAATCAACTATCGCTTTGTGCAACTTAGCGACATCGTCAGGGCGGCGCGCACTCATCACGACACATGATGGGTACTTTGCACTGAGTGCGACTTCACATTCAGCTTGCGCTGCGGCGTCTCCAACATGATCAATTTTGTTAAAGATGCGGATGCGCGGGAGGTCTTGTGCACCAATCTCGTTTAGTACTTCGTTGGTTACTTCGATCTGGCGTTCAAAGCCCGGATCGCTCGCATCTATGACATGAAGTAACAGGGATGCATCTAGCGCCTCGTCAAGTGTTGATTTGAACGATGCGACGAGCCCGTGAGGCAGGTTCTTGATGAATCCAACCGTGTCGCTTACGAGAATGCGTGGCACACTCTCGGGATGAAGGGCGCGCACTGTGGTATCGAGAGTTGCAAAGAGTTTATTGGCAACCAGCACTTCACTTCCTGTGAGCGCTCGCATCAATGTGGATTTGCCTGCGTTCGTGTAGCCAACGAGCGCCACAGAAGCGTTGCTTCGGCGCTCTTGCCGTCGGGCGCGCTGTGTCTGACGCTCGGCATCCATCGCAATGATCTCTAGTTGTAACTCAGCTATACGGTCACGAATCTTGCGACGGTCCAGTTCAGTATGCGACTCACCAGCGCCTCGACCCCCTACGCCGCTACGTTGCCGGCCCTGCGGCCCCGCGAGTTTTGCCATCTCGCGCAGACGTGGCGCCATGTAACCGAGGCGAGCGATCTCTACTTGTGCGCGTGCGGCAGGCGATCGAGCGTTGCGATGAAAAATTTCAAGGATAACCATTGTGCGATCCATCACCTCGCAGCCAATCTCCTTTTCCAGATTGCGTGCTTGTGAAGGTGAAATCTCGTGGTCGACCAAAATGGCTTCGATGGGTGCTGCGTCGGATTCCTCATTCTCAAGTTCGTTATTCACATACTGGTGAATTTCCTGACGTTTTCCAACACCCAAGTAGGCTGTTGAGTCGAAGCCGGAGCGTTTTTGAATGAACGTATGTACCACTTCAAACCCCAGTGTTTTTGCCAGTTCGCGTAGTTCGGTCACTGATGCATCGAATTCGATGTCGGTAACGCTTGGCAGTTGCACGGCCGCCACGACCGCGCGTTTGGGTTTTTCTGGGATTTCTTTTTGCATTCGTGGGTTACTTCTTTTCGATAAGTGAAAGTAGATTGGCATTATCGTCGATAAAGTCACACAGGAGAAGCACGTAATTGTTCTGATAATGTTTACGTATCACCATCAATTAAACCTGGAAACCTCAGTTAACCGCTAAAACTTAACATTTAACTAAATAATTCTAATAGAAATTTTAATGATTCCCTGGGTTATCCGGTTGGGGAGACCGCTATGGGTTGGATTTCACCGTTTTCGCAGCACAAGGCGGCGTTGCAAGGCCTTGAAATGGAATGCCCATTCTGCGTCATTACGCCTTGCCCTGTGTTCCAAAAACAGCACACTCCAACCCATCAAACTAAGGTTTCCAGGTAAAAGGCCCGGTGATTAGGGCCTTTTAATGGATGGTTTCAGTTTTCGGTAGTCTATGCACGCTGTTTATCTCATAACCTTAATATCGCAGGCAGGAATACAAACCCAAGCACATAGGTTATTTACAACGCAAATCTTTTTCTATTTGCAATATGTCGTTCGAAATTAATTAGTCCAGAAAAAAAAGGGCACCCGAAGGCGCCCTGAATAACCACCGGAGAGAGTAAGGTGGAGGAGGAGTAAGTAATGCCACGAATTTGATATGCGGTTAAAAACCGACACATCACTTCCGCACTTTTACATTAGCAATCGCCGTGCCAGTATGTGTGTATTCGTAAAAAGCCATTTATTCATCAGCCTTTACATACGATTTCTTGATTTTTTATATGCCAGCCTATTGGTCTGATGGTGCATGAAATTTGTGCACAAATGCTGTTTGATGCACCAAAAAGTAACATGCAGCTTAATTTTTGGTACTGAAAGTATGGCGCGTAGTAAACAATAAAATTGTTGTGTAATTGGATATATTACGCGGTAACAATTGTCTGGTTTTCTGCTATGAAAAGCTGTCTTGGAAGCGGTTTTTAGTTACAAAGGGTTCGCTCATATACTTTGAAATCGCGGCCATTTCTCTCCATGTTTCCAATATGAAGAAAGTTTGCTGACGCATATAACTTCTGGGCGGCATTCATGGAAAGCTGCGTCCACAAAATTAGCTTCGAATAACCTGAGCGAGTTGCGCTACTCACAGCGGCTTCGACAAGCTTACGACCCACTCCAAGCCGCCGGTACTCTGACTTGACGGCTAATAAATGCAGTTCTGCTTCATTTTCTCCTGCCAAACGCCGGAATGGGGAATCAGGAGGCACAACAATAACCATGCCAGCTAATTCGGAAAGTTGCTTTTCGCGAGCGCAGATTAAAATCCCCCGTCTTCTTACTTCAGAGGGCTCAAATAATGCAACGGCTTCGTCAGGCTTCGTGAACCCACCCGCAACGTAGACCTGTGTGAGTAGTTCCGATATTTCGAAATCAGCTATATCAATAGGATCTGGTGTAATAATTTCAAATTGAAGTTGTGGTGTTTCCATTGACTATTTTTTACTTAATGTTTGAGTTCAGCAGTGCGAGGGACGAGTGACGCGCTGGGTGATTTGTTGGAAGGCTATATCCGCACATACCTCGGCACCTTAACTTTCAATAGTTTTATCAGTTCTGGGTCCATGTACTCATAATTATCTGGTATATCCAGCACAGCAAGTTTCTTGCCTTTTAATTGTTCTTTGTACTTCTTCGATATTTTGTTTCGGTGTGATTGCTCCATGACGAGAATGGCGTCAGCCCACTCAATTAAATCACCTGAAACAGGCGTTGCGGCATCTTGATTTGTACCAGCACCGATTGCCTCCACTCCTTCATAGCTGGAAAAGACGGCTTCAGCAGTTGGGCTTCTTAGCCGGTTCTCAGTACATACGAATAGAAGCTTTATCATTCTGGTTTTATTGCCTTATGTTTGTTTTTGCAGGCGCAGCACTCAGGCGCGTCTGTGTTGAGCATGTGGTTGGGCATGCAACTCCATTAGAACCGCGAGTTTTCTGTCCCAAAACGACTTGTCTAAATACTTGTATCCTATTCTGTTTACGTTTTTGGCGTTAATTGCCATTACCCAAATGACAGAGACCATCTCGAAATAGGGAATAGCGTTGTACTCCTCCTCGCTGAGCATCCGTACATGCTGGTATCCCTCCATGAATGCGCCCACCAGGGCTTGTTTCAACTTGTGGGAATGGATCGATGAGGAAAATTTTCCGATCTCAAATGCTCTGAATCCATATCCGCATTGGTCGAAATCAAACAAGGTAATGTGTTTGTCGGGACTGATGTGAAAGTTTCCAGGATTGACGTCGCCTGTGCAAATACCGTAAATGCCGGCTTCTTTTTGAAGCCCCGGCAAAACAGAATGCAGTTTTTTTTGAAGCTCACCAAGAAACACCAAACCATCATGATCAATAAAAGGCTCTATAGCCGCTATTGATTCATCAAGAAGAAACGGTAATTCCAGAGTGCGTCGAGTAAAAGTCGTTTTGAACGGCTCCGAGAGTATATGAGTTTTTGCCACAGCACGTCCAAGCATTACGCATTCTTCGATAGTCATTGATTCTGCTGGTGCATGCCCTTGTGCATAGTAAAACAAGGCCGCCATCCGCTCACCTTCCGGGCTCTCAACTCGAAGCGCCAGTTCACGTGTATTCGTTGGTACAGGTCCCGCCACCGGGGCACTTTTTCCGTTTAGGAAGGACAATAGTTCAAGTTCAAATAGCACTTCTTCGGGCGATCGCCAGTTGTTTCTGTATATCCGGAAAATGTATTTGCCATCAGCACATTCAATAAGGTAATTGTCGTGCAAACCGAGCGCAAAGAATTTGCAACATATAGGCGCGCGTAACCCATAATGTGCTGCAACCAGATAACCAGCCGATTCAGCTGAAAGTTGGGAGTAAGTGTATTCTGGGTCTGCTGACATAGGTCCAAGACCAGCGTTTGAATTCATTGCCCTGCACTGATTTTAGCGCAAGTTCGGTGGAGTGAAGGGTTGAGCGACAGTATGGTCACTCTCCTTCCCAATAGTTGAGCGATTGACTCTCTCGCCCGACGAACATGAATCGTTGAGGTTTCCCATCGGCACTTGCTGGAAGCTCGGCAAGAACCCCAAATTTTCCGGAGTTGGGATATTCGACAAGTTCGGGCGATAGTTTGGTACTCACTGCAAGATACCGCAACTCCTCTGTGCCGGTATTGATGATTTGGTGCGCCGTCTCCTTTCCACCGGCGGGGCATGCTATAACGTCACCGACACGAATAGGGTAAGTACTTTCACCGACTCGAAGTTCACCAGTGCCTTGCAAGACGAAAAACATCTCTTCGTTTGCGTGATGGTTGTGAGACGGAAAAGCACTCTTTCCGGGCGGTACAGCAGTCATGTTGTACCCCAGTTTCTGAGCGCCAATGCGAGGTGCGATAACCCCCATCTTCGCCTCAAAGCGTTCTGCAACCTCCCCTGAGGGAGCAAAGACGGGAGGCCGCGGTTCAAGTTTGACATCGGCAATGTTGATGATTGGTTTAGGCATAAATATCTCCAGTAGAATTAAGTGGCGAGATGATGGACTAAGAGAAAAAAAGCATTGATTGGAAGTGCACGTGACGCCCAATGTTGTGGGTCTAAGCCGTCAGGTGCAGGCTTAAGCGACTTGTCAGGCCTCAGATCCACCGGCGAACTGTGCGGGAGTATTTGGTCCAGGCGTCGCCGAACGTTGCTTGCATTGCGCGTTCCTCTGGGACGATCTGAAATCGCGTGATGTAGGCGATGAACGCCAAGGGGCCAGTGAGGGCGGTGAGCGACCCAAGGTGTACGGCGTAGGCCAGCAAGAGTAGCGCCAAGCTCAGGTAGAGCGGGTTTCTCGTAAGGCGGAAGGCTCCATGAACCATCAGGACAGATGCCCGCTCTGGGTGTAGAGGATTTATGGTCGTCTTGGCACGCCAGAAGGAGAGGAATGCGGTTGCGGCAAGCAGGGCGCTGCCAATGGCAATGCTCGAAAAAAAGAGGGCGAGAACTGAACCATGTGTTGGCGGAGCGGAGGCAGGTGAGAGCAAACACATAGCACCTGCTAACGCAAGCGTGACAATTGGTGGCGGGATTTTTGCTTCGAGCATACGCACAGTTTCTCCTGAGGCCTAACGACGCTGTAGAAAAACCCCATAAGGGGTCAAGATGCATAACTTCATATGGTCATTGAACCTTCCATGAGTTGGGATCGTCCAATATGGCGCGTTTTTTGAGGTCGTTTTGTATTCATAATAGATGCCATTTTTACCTTTTGGGTATTTCTACAGCATCAACGACCAAGCAGTGCGGCGCAAACGGAGCGCAGCGTAGTTTGCGTCTAAACAAGCGCCTTGTTATGCATTTGGTAGTGATGCATCTTCAATCTGTTTCATTGTTTTTCCGCTTGCCGTTTTCCAACTTTGCGGGCCACTTCTAGATGTGCCTGCAACGATAGCAGCAGCGTAACTGGATGAGCTCAATAAGATGTCTTCAGTTGCAACCAGTCTATTACCATCCTCTTTAAGCGCCCCATCCTTAAGCAAACGATCTTTTATGTTTGCCAGTTTGCCAGGAATACTGTCGGTATTTGTTTTTGAGAGCTGAGATCCTTTCTTTAAAACAAACCCCTCATCGGTAGCAGCGCCTTTAGCGATCAAATTATTAACCATAAACGTTAGCTCACTAAGCGGATTTAAGACTTCGCTTTCATTACCATATTTTTGTTTTAGTTCTTCGGAATGTTTTGTTTGCAAGATGGGCTCAAGTATTGGGTAACCTAAAACACCTAAGACCATACGCACATTAACGACAAACTCCTCCATCGCGTCTCGATCAGCACGAGGAAGACTTGATTCTGGCGGAGTATTCCCATTCTCTAGCTGATATCTGTCCGCCTGTTTAGACAATAATACCAACGCTGATTCTAAATACTTAATGTGCGCCTTAGTGAGATTTTCATCTTTGCTGGTAAATATAATAACTTCATTCCAGAATTCTTTATTTCTGTCATGTGAGGTCAGTCGTTGCGAAACGTTCTCTGATTCACCAACATAAGCGATAGGCTTTGAATCTCCAAAACGGCTTTCGAATAAGAAATAAACTCCGGGCTTTGCAGCTTCAGGCCATTTCGGTAGTTCGTTCAATCTATTGCGTGGACATGCAAGAGCATGACCTGTCCAATTCACTAATTCGGCATACCTTATTCCTGTGACAGTAGCGTCTGCCAAGTAGATTCTAATCGATTTACCTATTGCCACAGTCACTCCTAAAATGCATAACGAATGAAAAGGACTTTCCCGTCCCGAGGAAGCGGCGAAGGCGTTGCGAAAGGCAATAAAAATGCCAAGATGGAAAGAGCAGTTTTCATCAAACACCAAGAGGGGAAAATCATGACCATTATCACCGTAGGGATGGATCTTGCCAAGACTGCTTTTGCCATCCACGGCGTGGATGAAAGCGACACTGGTCAAACTCAAAGTAGTACGAGGCCAGTTATTGCCGCTGATTGACAGCCGATAGCCAATCTGCCCCCGTGCTTAATCGGCATGGAAGCCTGCTCAGGTGCACACCACTGGGTGCGACTATTTCGCTAGCACGGCCACACAGTCAAACTCATGGCTCCGCATCATGTCACCCCGTACCGCATGGGCGGCAAACGAGGCAAGCACGACGCAGCAGATGCAGCCGCCATCAGCGAAGCCGTCACTCGGCCCAAGATGTGATTTGTCCCCATTAAAGAAGCACACCAGCAAATCATTCTACACCGCACGCGGCGAGGTTTCATCGAAGAACGTACCGCAACCTATAACCGATTGCGCGACTTGATCGTCGAATGAAAACATCCGGTGCAATGCGCTTCGCTTATTGGCACCCTACATACGCCTTACGCGAGTTGGAATGATTTGTTATGCGTAATTTAAAGCCCATTGGCAATTGCCTGTTTGATTATTGCGGCTACAGACTCTTTTGTTATTCCGCGTTCCTGGCAGTATTTTGACTGCAACCATGCTGAGATCTGTTTTTGCCCTTTACTAGCATTGCATCCACAACAGCAAAGGGCGATGTTTTCTCTCGTAATGATTTTTTCGTCATTGGTTATGTGTTCCCAGCTTGCCGCCAACTTCTTGGAAACTTTGGATGATGTAAATGGGCTACCGCAATATACGCACGCCTTGTCTCTGGCTCTGACTTCCATTTCTAGCCAAGCAGGGATGTTCCAGTTATTCGCCACGGCAATCTGCTTTACGCATAACAGTTATTATATTGACCCATCGGTCAGTACTATTGCTAATAATAAAGCGTGTATATTTTTTGTAATTTGTTGAATCATTATAACTCCATCAGTTATCCTGTACGCATATTTATGAATAATACTGCAAATCATTATTTGGTGGTGTAGTTGAAATGAAATAAAACATAATTTTTTTGCAAACCAGGAGATCGTTGTTGCGAACATTGCAATAACGATAAAGCGACAACCTGCGAGTGGCGTTCTATAGCGCCAGTTTACCTTTTCACATTGGGAGCATTTGAATTTTGTTGTGCTGTTGCTATGTGAGACGGTGGCTAACAGTAAAATTCGGAAAACCAGGATTGAAAGTATTTGTAAGTCATATATTGAACACTATAGATTTTCACGGTGTTGTTTAGCGAGGGTATAGGCCAGGTAAGGCTCAAAATTGTGACAAAATGTAAATGTGCAGGTTGTCTGTAACATTAAGTTACACTAAATGTGTAGCTCCGGGCTTGTATTAAATTACACTTCAGGTGCTAACGAGTTCTCATCCGGAAACATCTGTTTTTCCCTCCCCCTTGATGGGGGGAGGGCCTGGGAGAGGGTGGTAACGCCTTGAAATTTACCTCCTCTCCCCAACCCACAAGGGGAGAGGGGGTATAGCGTTTATGGATGAGAACTAACGAGTTTTTGTAAAGCAACCAAGATTTAATTGTAACTGGAGGTTCGACATGAAGCGCATTTTGATCGCAGCAGTTTTTGTAGCAACACCATTTACTACCTCAGCAATGGCTGCCGATGTGGGTGTTTCTGTCAGTATTGGTCAACCAGGCTTTTATGGTCGAATTGATATTGGTGACTACCCTCAGCCACAAGTCATTTATCGTCAGCCGATGATCATTGAACGTGTGCCGGTGAGTAGGCCTCCCATTTATCTGCGTGTTCCCCCTGGCCATGCCAAGCATTGGAGTAAACATTGCCGGGAATATAATGCATGTGGTGAACGCGTTTATTTTGTGCAAGACAGGTGGTATAGCCATGAATATGTTCCTCGTTATGAGGAGCGGCATCATGAACACCGCAATGATCGGTATGACGAACGCAGGGATGATCGACGTGATATGCGGAGGGATGATCATCGTGGCGATCATAGAGATAACCGCAAAGAGAATTATAGAAACGATCACCAAGGCAATGACAATGGACGGGGGCGTGATCATTAAGACATTGGTGTTGTAATGCCGCTATGGGAATTTAAAGGTGATTCGCTTGGGATTGGTTTATGGAAATCAATTCCGGTTCCCATTCTGCGATTGGGTGCTAACGTTGTAGATTAACGTATTGGTGGTTTGTATTGTGCTGCCATTCTCCCGTAATTAAAGGCAGAATACGCATTTTTTGCCCTTTCCTCTAGCTGCATACATCGCTTTATCTGCTATTTGAATTGCTGTAATGGTTGATTCTGGTGCATGTTCAAATGTGGTGTGTCCAATGCTTGCAGTGATATCGAAATGTGATTCAGCCATCATTTTTTCGATCATTCCGGATAGATGGTTACACAGGGCTTGGCAATCAGATTCAAGGGTGTTTGGTATCAGAATTGCGAATTCGTCTCCTCCCAGGCGAGCTATTGAGTCTGTTGTTCGGGTATGTTCCCGCAATATTTGCGCAAGTAGCTGTAATGCCATATCACCAGCACGATGACCGATAGCATCATTTAACATCTTGAAATTATCCAGATCGATAAATGCAAGAGAAAAAACACCTCCATAGCGTTTTTGTTTTGCAATTTCCAAGTCAGTAATGGTTTCAAAATTGCGGCGATTATGAAGTCCGGTCAGCCAATCTGTAGTTGCGAGCTTCACTGTGGAAAAATGGTTTTTTCTCACGGTTCTGGCCAAATATATCGTTAGTAAAGACGTTCCGAAAGCGACAAGCGCATCCGTCAAAAAAGGACCTGTGGGGATGCTATTATTGATAAAGTTAGATAGCTGGAATGCTACAGAAAAAGCCAACCCGGTAAGGATTTCGCTTGTTTTTTCGCATTGTATTCCTACTGCGGCTAATGGGAAAATATAGAGCACATGCAAACGAATATTACCGGGGGTTATAACGTCAAGAATGAACACAACCAGCATTGCAAATATACTGGCAATTAAGGTTCCCTTTGCCGGGAATGCACCGGGGGTTAATATCTGATGAATGTATTCATTTTTCATAAGAAACTGTAATGAAATTTTGCGGTTTTTTCCTTCTTAAGCAGATAATTGGTTTAGTGATTTTTTCCGAATTTAATCATTGAATCCGTAGGCGGATTCCAATCGGGAATCTATTGCCATGCGTATTATTTCATGCCGCCAGAGTGCCAGTCTCCTCCAAGCGCTTTAAGCAGGGAAATGCTGGCAACCAGTCTGCGGCCGTTGATATCGAGCGCGCTTTTATCTGCCCCAAGTGATGCCGTTTGTGCAGAAATAACATTCAGATAACTGACAGTGCCTGCCAAATATTGATTATTAGCCAGATTTGCTGCTTCTGCCGCAGACTTGGCCGCTTCTTGCTGAACTTTGGCTTCCTCTTCTAATATGCGCAGTGCGGATAAATTATCCTCCACCTCTTGAAATCCTGTCAGGACGGTCTGACGATAAGTGGCGACATGACTATCAAATACTGCAATTGCTTGCGCTTTTTGTGCTTTCCGTGCTCCGTCGTCAAATAAAGTGGCAGCGAGCGCTGGGCCAAGAGACCAGAAACGATTAGGTAGTGATATCAGATTGGCAAAGCTCGAATTTTGATATCCTGTAGAAGCGTTAAGTGTAAGCGATGGAAAAAAGGCTGCCTGGGCGATTCCAATTTGTGCGTTTGCCGCAGCAGCAAGGCGCTCTGCTGATGCGATGTCGGGCCGGCGTTCGAGTAGTTCTGACGGCACACCTACAGGAATATTGGGTATGCCTGGAATACTGTTACTTGTTTCCAGTTTAAAATCGGCAGGTGCCTTGCCGATCAGCAGGGCAATGGCGTGCTCCAGCTGGGCCCGTTGCACGCCAAGGTCAATTGCTTGCGCTTTTGTGGTTTTTAATTGTGTTTCAGCCTGTGCTACATCAATACGCCCAGAGACGCCAGCTTCATAACGGTTTCGGGTTATTTTCAATGATTTTTCATAGGCGGCTACGGTTTGATTCAGCAGTTGCTGTTCAGCGTCATTAATGCGCAATTGGAGATAGGTCTGCGCCAGTGTGGCCTGGGCACTGAGCAAGGCCGCTTGCAAATCTGCGGCGCTGGCTTCGGCCGAAGCCTTGCTTGACTCAACAGAACGTCCTATCTTGCCCCACACATCTGCTTCCCAGCCTGCTGTCAGAGAAACTCTGTCAGTAGTGCTGACCGGAGCGGAAGGCGAAGCGACCCCTGAAGCGGATACGGATTGCCCGCGGCTCGATGAAAGCCCTGCGGAAAAGGATGGGAAATAGCCGGCGCGAGCTACACCAAGGAGTGCCAGCGCCTGCCTGTATTTGGCTTCTGCGACGTGTATATTCTGATTGGAAAGCGCTACTTGTTCCACCAGTGCATTTAACTGTTGGTCGCCATAGACTTCCCACCATTTGCCGCGTGGAATATGGTCTTGGGGTTCAGCAATCTTCCATCCCTGTGTTTCCTTGTAAGCGACAGGCGTGACGATTTCAGGTTGATGGTAGTCGGGGCCGACCGCACATCCGGTCAGTATCAGCATGGACAATGGCAGGACGATATAGTTGGTTTTTATCGTCATTTTTTGCTCCTGAAGTTGATATTTCCCATTGTTTTATTCATGATCATGGCTTTGTCTCAATTTGCAGCATCTCTAAGTGTGTTTTCTTATTGCGGATTTTAAGACTCCACAAACGGAATCGGTCAAAATACAAATAGACCACCGGCGTGGTGTAAAGCGTGAGCAACTGGCTCAGTATCAGTCCGCCAACAATAGATACCCCCAGTGGTTGGCGCAATTCAGCTCCGTCGCCTGTTCCCAGTGCAAGCGGCAGCGCACCGAACAGGGCTGCCATGGTAGTCATCATGATAGGGCGAAAACGGAGGAGGCAGGCTTCGTGGATGGCATCACGGGGACTCAGGCCACGCTGACGTTCTGCAGCCAAAGCGAAATCAATCATGATAATTGCATTCTTTTTAACAATACCGATCAGCAGGATGACGCCGATTAAAGCAATGATGCTGAATTCCATCTTGAACACGAGTAACGCCAGAAGTGCACCTACCCCTGCTGAAGGCAGCGTAGACAGGATCGTGACAGGATGCACGTAGCTTTCGTAAAGTATGCCAAGCACAATATACAAAGTGATCAGTGCTGTGATAATCAGCAGGGGTTGATTGTCCAGAGAAGCCTTAAATGCCTTGGCAGTGCCCTGGAAAGAGCCATGTACTGAATTAGGCACACCGATTTTTGCCATGGCATCTTCGATGAGCAGGGTGGCTTGGGAGAGCGATATGCCACCTGACAGATTAAAGGAGATTGTAGAGGCGGCGAATTGCCCCTGGTGATTGACCGCCAGTGGTGTTGAAGTGGGTTCCCAGCGAGCGAAAGCAGCCAGAGGAACCTGGATGCCACCTGGCGCGATAATGAATACATCTTTTAACGTTTCGGGACTTTGCCAATACTGGGGTGCCGCTTCCATAACTACGTGGTATTGATTCAGTGGGTTATAGATGGTGGATACCTGGCGTTGGCCGAACAGATCGTTAAGTGTTGAATCAATTAGTTTTTGCGTTATTCCAAGCCGTGCAGCTGCATCATGATCAATAACAAGCGACGTCTGCATGCCTTTGTCCTGTTCGTCGGTGTTCACGTCGGCAAGTTGCGGCAACTGGCTCAATACCTGCCGAATGCGCGGCTCCCATTGGCGTAATTCATCAATTCGATCAGCTTGCAAGGTGAATTCGTATTGGGCATTGCTGGAACGCCCGCCAACGCGAATGTCTTGAACCGGTTGCAAAAACAAGGTGGCGCCCGGTACGCGCGAAAGTTTACCTCGCAAGCGGGCTATGACTTTATCAGCAGAGAGCTTGCGTACAGCCAGCGGCTTCAGCCCGACAAACATTCGCCCAGTGTTGGTTTGGCCTCCGCCGGTAAAACCGACAACGCTGTCCACGGCGGGATCCTGACCGACGATTTTTACAAAGACAGCAAGTTTGTCACGCATGGCCTGAAAAGAAGTGCTCTGGTCAGCCTGAATGGAGCCCATAAGCCGACCAGTGTCCTGTTGCGGAAAAAAACCTTTTGGAATAATAGTGTAAAGATAGATATTGAGTCCGATGATCGCAAACAATATTAATATCATGAT
>JAYVLG010000118.1:0-3263 GCA_043759595.1 Sulfurirhabdus sp.
CGCAACGCGATCCGCTGAATCGCGAAGCCTTGACGCTCCAATGCTTGAATTTCCCTGCGGATAAATGTGTGGCTGACCTTGGGATACTGATTGACAAAATATGCGATTCGCAACTGATTCACCGCTTCTCCCTGTTTGATAGCTGGATACGTGTAATGTGTTTGATGAGCGAGTCATCCCAATCTTTTATTAAGCTCACTCTTGATTCGATAACGCCCCAAATTCAGCCTTGTCACTCAGTACCTCTTCAACTAATTTAAGGTCAATAAGTTCAGCCTCGGCCGAAAAGCCGTAAACCAGCGCAGTATTACAAAGGATATTGATACGTCTGGGAATACCTTTGCTGGCTTCTGCGATTCGGACGCAGGCCTCGGGAGTGAAAAGCGGTTTTTTGCGGCCAGCCACTTCCAGGCGGTGTTTGATGTAATTTTTCACATCAGATGCAGCAAATGGCTTGATATGAAAGTCAGCTTCAACTCGTTGAGAAAACTGTAGCATTTCGGGACGTGACAGCATTTCCTTTAGCTGCGGTTGTCCTACGAGCATGATCTGAAGTAGCTGGTGCTTGTCCGCATTTATATTTGACAACATGCGTAAAGCTTCCAAAGCATCGGGGCTGAGGTTTTGTGCCTCATCAATGATCAACAGTACTGCCTTTCCCAATCTATACTGCTCAATCAGAAATCGCTGGAATTCATCAAAGAGCGCCACTTGAGATTTCCCTTCGTAGGGTAACCCTAAAGCGAGCATGATCCATTCCAGTAAATTGGCTATTTCGCGGTGAGTGTTGTACACCAGACCAACAGTGAGATTTGGAGTTAAATTGTTGAGCAAAAATCGAACCAGAGTGGTTTTTCCGCAACCGATTTCGCCGCTGACTACGATAAATCCCGCCCTGTTTTTGATTCCGTATTCCATCATGGCGTAAGCATAGGTATGCAGGCGACCAAAATATAAAAAATCGGGGTCAGGTTGAATCGAGAAAGGATTTTCCTTTAAACCATAGAACGCTTCATACATAATATACAAAGACCCTAATGAACCAATATTGTCGTTAATCCAACTTTAGATGGAAGCGCAGTTACCCGCACTCGCTCATAGTGTGTTCGTCTAACCACACAGTCCTTTGATTGCACTTGCTTAGTCTTTAGCTCTGCCAGGGGGATTCAGACTGAACGAAATTTCTATAATTATACCTTGCGAGTTGATAGTAAGTCAGGTCAGATCCATGCCGGATGCTGAAAATGCCTTTGTGAGCGGGGAAACTAAAGTGTTCTATAACTTGAAACGGTGCCACTCGTTGCAGGATACAACTTTACAGGTGGCCGTTGATCACTCAACAGGATAAAAAACTGGTAGCATAATTACATATGTTTAAAGATGAATAACATGGGAATCTCAATTTCAACAAATCTACTTTTTTGTTGCCAAGGCTGATATGTTATTCAAATATGGATAACATTTTCAACGTAGCAAGCACACGCGGATATCCAACAATGGCAGACCTAACAGATTCATCTGAAATTCCAGATTGGTCACGTGAATATAAAAATTTTTTTTCATGGTGCCCCTCCAGATCTCTTCTGGCCAGTATTCGCAGTTATCAAAAAAATCATGTGAATAATGATTTCCTATCAAAATTTTTCTGTAAAGTTGCATCCTACAGATGGCATTTTTGGAGTGTCATTACCGCTTCAGATATTGATAGGGACGCAACAATCGGTGGCGGATTGCTATTACCCCATCCAACAGGAGTTGTGATTCACAAGGATGCCGTCATTGGCGCCAATTGCATGATCATGCAGCAGGTTACAGTTGGCCAGACAGGGAAAGACGGTGTGCCCAGGATAGGTAGTAATGTGTATGTAGGGGCTGGCGCAAAAATACTTGGTCCAGTGACCCTTGGCAACAATGTAAATATTGGCGCTAATGCAGTTGTTTTATGCGATGTGCCTGATGGCTGCACAGCGGTTGGTGTGCCAGCATCGATTGTCAGAAAATCTCAATAAAATTAATAATTTTTAATTTATGATAAATTCGATAACAAGATATATGTGGTCGGCATCGATTGCGCTTTTCAATCCGGTTAACATAAGGAATATCGTTTGGCGCTTAAAGTTTTTTGGGGTGGCTGCAAGCCGATGGCGTTTTATTTCTAATTTTGTCAAGGCTGTGGGTAATGAGGGTTTGGCGAATGAGTTAAATGCCAGGCCGGATATGATGGGGGTTTTGTTATGGCCTTATATAAACGCAAGCTGGACTCTTGAGCAAAAATTATCCGCTATCGAACGTCACTATCTTGAAGTGAATATTGGATCAGTTTTTTCAATGCAAAGGGGAGAATCAAGAGAAATCCTGGATTTGAATAGTATTCGACCTGGACTAAAGATTATTTTGGACAGGGCAATATGGTTTAGGCGCGAAGGTGAATTAGTGCTGAATATTTTTTTGGATGCTGACCGAATATATTCATTATCATTTTCATTCGGGCGGATTGATGGTGAGAAAATTGCTTATATTGGAGGATTGCAAGGAGTGGTCATACCAAATATCCTTGATTTGTATAAAGACCTTACTAAAGAGCTTTATGGTATACGCCCAAGAGATTTTATCATCCAGGTTTTCAGGCTCGTTTGCCTGGCAGAAGGGGTGAAATATATTCTTGCGGTATCTGATAAATGCCGACACCATCACGCCTCATATTTTGGTGAATCTAAAGGCAAGGAGGTCATTGCCGACTATGACAAATTTTGGTCAGAGCAGGGCGGGGTATATCGTCCCGATGGCTTTTTCTATCTTACCCCCGGTATAAATTTCCGTGCCATTGAAGATATTGCCTCTAATAAGCGGAGCCTGTACCGTAAACGCTATGCATTTATTGATGAAATCAGTACAAGTCTTGCAACCTATGTGATGCACAAGAAGTGTTGACAGGTATATTAGTGCTGGCAGTCATGGCAATCGATTAGGCATTCGCTGAGCATAAAAGAGCTTACGTGCGATTTGATGTGACACGGTTAATAGCAGCATCTTCCACTGGTGTTACCCCAAAAAAAATTTCTAAGGAAGCGCTGATTATTGATCGTTACATATTTCATGACGCTCAAACAAATCGACATTCTTTTATTATGCTGTGATGATATTCGGAGGTTTTCGCTCAAATTACGTAGGGTGCGCCGTGCGCACCATGGTGCGTATGACGCACCCTACAGGGCCCCGATATGGAAGCAATATTAAAGTAACACATGAATTCGAAAATAGTT
>JAYVLG010000119.1:0-2700 GCA_043759595.1 Sulfurirhabdus sp.
GTGCTGGGCGTTCAACCGCCAGTACGGCACCCAGTTTCTGGCGGTGATGCCCACCAACCTGTACGGCGCGGGCGACAACTACGACCTCGACACCTCCCATGTCATCCCCGCGCTGATCCGCAAGTTCCACGAAGCCAAAGTGCGTGGTGATAAGGAAGTGGTGGTGTGGGGCACCGGCACACCGTATCGCGAATTCCTCTACCGCGACGACATGGCCGATGCCTGCGTGTTCCTTATGAACCTTGACGATGCATGTTTCCAGGGTGTACTGGATGAGAGCAACGGCACGCTGCCGCCGCTGGTCAATATCGGTACAGGCGTGGATCTCACCATCAAGGAGCTGGCCGAATGCGTGGGTGAAGCCGTCGGCTTTAGCGGCGACATTGTATTTGATGCGAGCAAGCCCGATGGCACGCCTAAAAAGCTGCTGGATGTGTCACGCATCAACGCGCTGGGATGGCATGCGAGTTTAAACCTGAAAGATGGGCTGAAGCTGGCCTATCAACATTTCATGCATACATAGAATAATTAAGTCAGTTGGTTTTAATTAAACCAAGGAAAGGAAGACAAAGTGGATTATTTAAATATTGACCCTATGGAGCAAGCACTTTCTCTTGCAAAGATTATCAGGAAAGATAAAAAATTTCCTTCTGCCTTGATCGACTGGTATTGGGGATTCTCATTCAGGGCAACACGAATCTATGAAAAATACGTGCCGCAAAGACCAAAGAACTACGAAAATAATATTTTGAATTTTGGCTGTGGAAACCGATTTTACGAAAAAGTAGTTAATTCTGATTTATTAGCGCCGCATCGTCATCTGAAAGGTAAAAGACGCCCGGACTTATATTGGAGCGGCACAACAGAACTAAAGACCTTACAGGGTTTTTTTAACGGCATAGTATGTGAGCATGTAATTGAGCATATCCTGCCAGATGATGTGCTTGGACTGTTTTCGAATTTTATTAATGCATTAAAACCTGATGGAATGATGGTGGTGACATTTCCAGACATTCGCCGTGTATTGACTAGCGATGCCTGTCAAGGGTTCACTTCACCAACAGCCGCCGCTAACTCTGTTATTTATCGTTATGGACACCGCTTCATGTACGATACTGATATTGTTTGCGAGATGTTGCGAAGTGTTGGATTTAAAGAAGTCAGTGTTACTACTCTTAATGAGATTCCATTGAAACAGTTTCTTGATCCGGGTCGTGAAGTGGAAACATCCTATTTGATTGCAAGAAAATTCTAGTATTAAATTAATCGCATGATTAAGAATTCCCCAATCCGTGAATAGCAGAGAATGCTTATAAATCTAGGTTCCGGCAGAGCCTTGAGGTTGTATGATAAAACGCATTATAAATCATGAGGCAACTAGAGGTTCTGTTATTTCCATACTGGATCAAGGAGTGCTTTCAATATCCAATTTCCTGACTGGAATATTGGTTGCGCGGGCTGTGGGGGCGGAAGATTTTGGTGTTTATTCCTTGTTGTTTGCCGGGCTGATGGTACTGGCGGGCGTGCAGAATGCGCTTATTACCGGCCCCCTGCGGGTGCTCGGTGTGCAGGCGCGCGGAAGTGACGCTTATTTTAAAGCGCAACTTCGTCTGCAACTCATGCTCAGTGGTGTGCTGGCGACAGGCGCTATTTTGGTCATGTCGTTGGCCACCCATCTAAGCCTGACTGCCATTTTTACATTTGTCCTCTGTCTCATATTCTTTCAGTTGCAGGAACTGGCACGAATCATAAATCTTACAAAATTAACATTGAAAAGCTTGTTAATTATGGACGTGTTTACCAATGGGTTAAGGATTGGGCTGCTTCTGTTTATGTCGGTGCAAGGCATGCTCACCCCAATCTCGGCATTGCTGGCAATCGCTTTGTCATGCGGGGTTGGCGTGGCTATTTATTTGTGGGGGCACGGCACTAAAGATGTTGCTCCCAAGTCTCTGTCTGTCGTCGCAACTGAAAATTGGGGCTATGGACGATGGATATTACTGGAAGGGATTGCTTACACGGCCTCGACACAGGCGTATTTGTACTTTACGGCTTTATGGGTGGATAAACAGTCTGCGGGTGCACTGAATGCGGTGTTGAGCATGCTAAATATGGTGAATGTTTTGCAGCTCGGTGTCATGGCGTTTGCCATACCCAGGGCGCGGCAAAAGCTGATGGAATATGGCTACTATGTCTGGAGACGGTGGATGCTGCAAGTGGGTTTCGTGCTGACAGTCGGTACGGCTTTTATCATGCTGGTGGTAACGCTATTTGCAAAGCCCCTGCTTGTGCATTTATACACGCCATTTTATGGGGACTATGCCTATTTATTACCTGTTTTGGCGAGTTCGTATGTATTGACCGCGCTTAATTCTGTACTGAATGCCGCATTTTTGACCGCGCTGTTACCCAAGGCTGGATTCATGGCCAAGGCCGTATCCGGTGTCGTCACTCTCCTGCTCGCCTACCCGATGATTTCAAAATGGGGCGTGGCAGGCGCAGCAGCGGGATTGCTGGCAACTACAGCTACATGGTCACTGGTTTATTTTCTGTATATATATAAAGGTGCGCTGAACCCGGAAAAAATTTCCAAAATAATTTCAAATACTTTAGCAACACCCATCGCGGGATTAAAGGCAAAGTGATGCTGACCACTGTTAAGCATATTAATGACTATTTTATAGATCGCTTTGGCGAATT
>JAYVLG010000120.1:0-48808 GCA_043759595.1 Sulfurirhabdus sp.
TGGGATGCACAATTTCAATCAAATCAGCATGGATAAAGTGCAATTCTGGCTAAAAAAAGCAGGGAAACCCTATGTGGCATCAAAATATAGCGGCACATCCCATGCCCATAGCCTCTACATGAATACTCTCGCAGAGCGGGGATTGGCTGGAAGTGCTGTGCTGCTCAGTGTATTAGTACTTTGGCTGTATTGGTTAATCCGCTACGCGCCCAAAAGCAGTGACGAAAACCTTGACTGGGCTTTATGGGGAGGGGCCTTCAGTGCGTGGTTTGTCACGATCGGTGTCGGTTTTGTCAATACCACCCTGCACCACGAACATGCCATCTTGAGCATGTTGCTTCTTGGAATATGGCTTGCATCCCTTAGATTGAAACTAGCAAAGAGCCATGCTGCGTCTTAAATAAAGCCAAACATAGCAATGATGAGTAGCCAATCAACACCCCCTTTAAAGTTTCTGGTCATCCGGCGGGACAATATCGGGGATCTTGCCTGCACTACGCCAGTTTTTAGGGCGTTGCGTACCCACTACCCTGATAGTTTCATTTGCGCTTTAGTGAACAGCTACAACCTTCCGGTTCTGGCCAATAATCCTGACATCAATCAATCCTTTGCTTATACCAAGGCAAAGCATCGTCCGCCAGGCAAAAGTATTTTAGGTGTTTACTGGGATCGGCTTCGCCTTGTTCATCAATTACGCCAACTCAATTTTGATTTTATCATCCTGGCAGGACCTGGTTTTCAGAAACGATCCCTCGTGTTTGCACGCCTGCTTAAACCCAAACATATCGTGGGATTTGTACAGGATGGAGAACGTGGCATAGAACACATCGACAAAGCCATGCCTTATCTTGCTACCCCACAACCAATTCATGAAGTGGAGGATACATTCCGTTTACTGGCAACCATTGGCATTGAATCCAAGCCACCCAACATGTGCATAGTCGCAGACCCGACTAAAGCTTCAGCTGTTCAGGCTCAAATTAACCAAAAACAGTGGCCGGCAAACATACCTATTTTTGGAATCCATATCAGCGCGCGTAAACCCAGCCAACGTTGGCCCACCAGTAACTTTGTCACGATAATTCGGAAATTGCACCAGAGCCACAACGCAGCTTTCCTGCTTTTCTGGTCGCCTGGTGATGACAAAAATCCTATGCATCCCGGAGATGATGCCAAAGCATTGGAAATTATGCATGGATTAGTGGAAATCCCTATCCTTGCATACCCGACCCAGGAACTGGGCCAACTCATTGCAGGGTTATCAGTATGCGACATCATTGTTTGCAGTGATGGGGGGGCAATGCATCTGGCAGCAGGCCTTGGCAAACCCATACTGTGTTTTTTTGGGAAATCGGAAAGTACGCGCTGGCACCCATGGGGGGTACCTTATGTTCTGCTACAACCCAATAGCTTTGATGTTAAGGATGTCAGTGTAAATGATGCCTACATTGGCATCCAGAAACTACTTAATCAAGAGATTGCAAACAACGCTGAAACCTAATTTTGAGTAGCCTCTATATCCGCTCTTGTATTATGGATAGTATATTCAGGCACCCATTTTTTTAGCGTCCGTTTGACCTCTTCATCATTAACTATTACAGCGGTATTTAACCATTCGCATAATTGATTGACCCAATCAATTTCTACTTGGCGTGCTTGGGCAATTCGAAGCTTTGGGTGGGGCGTCAATAAAGTATGCTCATCATTAGCCAATAGCTCCTCATAGAGCTTCTCGCCAGGTCGCAGGCCTGAAAACACAATCTTGATATCGTCTTCGTCAAAACCAGACAGCCGAATCATGTCTCTCGCCAGATCCACAATCTTTACTGGCTCACCCATATCCAGCACAAAAATCTCACCCCCCTGCCCCATGAAACCCGCTTGTAAAACCAATTGAGCGGCCTCCGGTATCGACATGAAATAACGGGTGATCTCCGGGTGCGTCACCGTAACCGGCCCACCATTGACAATCTGCTCCTGAAATTTAGGAATAACACTGCCGGTACTGGCCAAAACATTACCAAAGCGGACCATGACAAAGCGTGTGACAACACCACTTTGCAGGCCTTGACAGACCATTTCAGCTAATCGTTTAGTTGCACCCATCACGTTTGTCGGATTAACTGCTTTGTCAGTAGAAATGAGAATAAACTTTTCGACACCATATTTAATGGCCGCTTGGGCCACAGTATAAGTACCAAGCACATTGTTCCTCACCGCCTGCCAGGTATTATCATGTTCCATGAGGGGCACATGCTTGTATGCCGCCGCATGAAATATCACTGATGGCCTATATTGTTGAACAATCTGTTCCATCCTTCTGCGGTCCTTCACATCCCCAATCGCGCAAGCAATGGGTATATGTGGAAAACGTGTCAAAAACACCTGTTCCATCTGGTAAAGCGCGAACTCATTCAACTCTGACAGCACCAGCAAAGAAGGTTCAAACAGAGCGATCTGCCGGCATAGCTCAGAGCCAATAGATCCTCCTGCTCCCGTCACCATCGCGACACGACCAGTCAATAAACGGTGCAAACCCTCATTGTCCAGCACCACTGGGTCGCGGCCCAGCAAATCTTCTACTTCAATTTTCCGAATCTCTGAAACAGTAACCTTGCCACCCATTAAATCCTCAAAGGAGGGAACCGTTAAAACTTTCAAACCAGCAGATGTACAACTATCCACCGCCCCTCGGCGCGCAAGATGCGAAGCAGCTGGCATTGCAATAATTGCATGCGTCACACCCAATTTTTTTGACCATAATGGCAAATCATCTAAAGTCCCCAAAACCCGAACGCCATGCAACATCCGGTTACTCTTTGCCGCATTATTATCAACAAGACCCACCACACGCCACACCTGACTACGACCTAACTCTCGCACTAAATTTGCGGCAGCATCGCCTGCCCCGATTACCAACACCGGCTCTGCATTCAGATTCGAAAAACCATATAAGCGGTGTTCTTTCCATGCCCGGTAGGCTAGACGGCTCCCCCCCATAAACATGAGCAGTAAAATGGGGGCCAGCAAGAATACAGATCGAGGCACAATAATATTACTTCGCAGCAGGATCAGCACCATTGGTATGGCAAGTGCGGCAATAGTTACAGCCTGAAGTATCCGCTTCAGATCAGGCAAACTGGCATAGCGCCATATACCCTTATACAGGCCAAAACTCCAGAAAATGAAGGCCTGCAATGGTATCACCCAGGCAGCCGTCACTATAGCGCCCATAAGATACGGCTCAGGCAACTCAAGATTAAGGCGTATCCAATACGCCCCAAACCACGCTAAACCAGCCGCGAATACGTCATGAGCAAAAGCAAAAAGTGCTCTCACATTCAGATTGATTTTTCCTTGCATCACAACCTTATTTTCCCCTGAACCGCATTATCAGAGATCATTGCGTCAAAATATTACATAAAAAACATGGGGATCATTCTACCTTATGCTTCAACCAGTAGGAGTCCTTTAATATCGGCGCTTTCGAAACCCAATGCCACAAACACAAAGAGCTCACAACCACCTAAATTCGGCAACAACCCTCTTTAATTTCCTGTGACTGACTTATATCATTCAATGCAAAACACCAGCTCCTCGTAAAACCTTAAAAAAAGTTTGCATCAAAATTGAAATGTCTAATGATAAAGAAATGTATTTTAAATACTCTGCATCCAGTTGAACCTTTTGCGGAATGGGCAATTCATCCCGCCCATTGATTTGCGCCCACCCCGTGAGCCCTGGCACCAACTTGTGCACACCCAGTTCAGTACGTAAAGCCACCAGGTCATCCTGATTGAACAGCGCAGGTCTCGGTCCTACCAAGCTCATATCGCCCAATAAAATACTCCATATCTGAGGCAGCTCATCCAAACTGGACTTCCTCAAAAAGCCACCTACAGGTGTCAGATACTGTTCCGGCTGGCCTAACAAATGGGTTGCAACGGCTGGTGTATCAACACGCATGGTCCGAAACTTCGGCATACGAAATAAATTGTTATCGAGCCCGACCCGATCCGACCAGTAAAACACTGGACCACGAGAAGTCAATTTCACCATGATAGCAACCAATACCATAGGCACGAGCGCCACAATCAATATAATGCCTGCAACTACCAGATCCATGAGACGTTTACCGCGATAGCTCAAAGCACCTTCCTAATTCTAGATTTAATATTCAAAAGCTCACACATCACATGTATATAAACATACAAATGTATAATTGCCGCATCAAAACTCAGGATGTCTATTTTCCGGTGCGACCTGAGTCATTTATTGTGCCAGATCATGCCCTATTGTTTTTGATTCGCGAATACACGTTTGAGATGATGCTGAGTATGAGTGACATAACATGGTAAATCTACAAACACTGCATCCCAAGAAGCTTTGCGGCTTTATTTAAGCGTATATCGAAGCCAGCAAAAAACAGGGGGATCTGTGAAACACGGGCCGCCTCAGACGCAGCAGCTAGTTGCACACTATCATAACCACGCAATGCGAACGCGTCAGCATATTCACCTGCACATTCAACTACCGCTTGATCAATTTCCATAATTACGAAATGCGGCCAATCATTCGCTAACGCAACTTTAGCACGCTCAATCAGTGCGGCATCTTCCGGCACTTCACGCGCCCGCCTAGAGAATGCAGCAAAAGCCTCTGCCCAAGCAATACGACAAACTGCAACAGCCTCAGCTTCGCGTAATCGCACTTTCAGTTCCTCACTGCCCTCCTCTAAGATATAAAGCTTCACTAGTGCAGAAGTATCACAGAACAAAATCATCCCCGATCTTCCATAACCAAAGCAGATACCTGCTTACCGCACTCTTTTAACTTGAACTCAGCGCCAACTGGCTTACCCCCTTGCCAAGTTGCGATACCCGCAGTCAATAAACGCGAGACCCCACTGTCATCGGTGGCTGGCACACCCACAATCCGCGCCACAACTTTCCGATGGGAAGTTAACTCAATCAACAGCCCGGACTGAGCTTGATCTACATACTGAGACAAATGAGACTTGAATTCCTTGATAGAGACGCGCATAAAAGACCCTTTTTTATAAATTTATCATCAAATAATAGTCTTTTTTATAAGCGTCATCAATATTAAAATATTTCTTAATACCAGGAGATGTCAACCAACCTAGCATTTACTTCTTGTTTTCCTGAAACCATCTCACCGTTTCTGCCAAGCCATTATCCATACTAAATGGCGCCACCCAACCCAGTTCTCTTCGTATTAAATTACTATCAATCTGTAGTGAACCAATCAACCGTTCAACTTCACTCGATTTTCCCGTTAGGCTTCCTACCCATTTCAACAAAGAAAGAGGAAATGGCATTAATCTGCAAGGCTTACCCATCAAACTTGCAAGCTTTCGAATCAATTGCGGTGTCGACTGATCCTCATCATCGCTTACAAGGTAAGTTTTTCCTGAAGCCGCAGGATGGGTCGCACATAATATTAATGCATCCACAAAACTGCCCAGAAAAATCATACTGCGCCGATTGTTTACTGACGCTAACGGCAATGGCATGCCATGAGACACCAACTTCAACAGACGTAAAAAATTTCCTCCAACGCTGGGGCCATAAACCAGCGGAGGCCGCACGATCACCACTTCCAGACCCGTTTCTTTTGCAATATTGTACAACACCTGCTCGGCTTCATATTTCGAAACACCGTAAGGATCTTGTGGGGAAGGCTCATCGACCTCTGAAAAAGATATACCATTGGTCTGTTCGCCATTCACTTTAATGGAACTTACGTACACCAGACGTTTTACCCCGCTGCTTGCAGCAGCATGAGCCAGGCACTCAGTACCCAGCACATTGACTTCACGAAATGCTGCCAATGGATCACCAGCCGTTTCTCTCATCACATGAACACGTGCCGCAAGATGAACCACCTCATCCACGCCCTCTACTGCGGCCAACCAGTCGGTAGCAGGACCGATCTCCCCAACCACAGCAACCTCACATTCTATCGGCAGGCGCTTCTCACCTTCTTCCTTCCGCACTGCAGCACGCACAATACTCCCCCGCGCTGTCAGTTCATGGCACAACGCCCGGCCAACGAAACCCGCAGCTCCAGTTACCAGAATACGATGCAATTATTCACCCTCGGTCATACCAAACTTTGCTCGCTTAATTTGCCACCACCGCATAAAGAAAACCGGTGATAAAAAGAACCTGCTTATGCTGCGGAAATGCCAAAAGAAGTATTTTAAATTTCTATGGCTAGTTCGTTGAGCATCATGCTCCACCACCGCCAAGGACGAAAGCAGAACCTCGAACCCACCAAGATGGAGACGACAACAAAGGTCAACATCCTCGTAATACAGGAAGTAGCGACTATCGAAACCGCCTAAACGCACATAAACATCCTTGGGGAATAACATGAACATACCTGCCACCCAATCTACAGTGACACATTCAGCCACAGGAGGTGACACTGCTCTCTCCAACCCGAAAGCCTTGGCAAGAATAATCCAGGGAGTTGGTAATGACCGGGCGCTATCCTCTATTTCCCCCAAAGAATTTCTAACCAAGGGAGCAACCACCCCTGACTTTCCTTCCTGCTCAATACACCCCAGCAGATTTTCGAATACACGCTCGTGAACCCGGATATCCGGGTTCACCACACAAAAATAAGCCGAATCCTCTTGAAATTTATAAAATGCAGCATTGTGGTTTGCCCCGAATCCTTTTGGTATCAAATTCTTTACAACTCGGACAGGAAAAGGAAAAGCTTCTGGATCAAAAGGCAAAACCTCTTCGATATTTAGCGTGAGCGTCACAACAATATCGTCCGTCTCTGAAACCCTCTTCAAGTCATCCAGAAGATGGCCAACTATTTGTCCCTGACCATGACTCACCACTGACAAATGAATTTTTGCTTTCAAATCTCACCTTTCCTGCTCAATCTTTCTCGCACAGCCACCCATAGACGCCCAAACTCACCAGTTATCAATCGCCCCAAAACAACCAAACCATAACCCCATAGGCGAGCCAAGCTGGCTGGGAATTTCAAAATAGGCATACAACATAGCCAAAACAAGGGCTCTCTATGGTAGCGCGCATACAATTCCGAATACACTTCTGCTGCGCGACTTACTGGCATGCCAGCGCCACGAAGAAGTAATAAGTGGAAAGGTAGAAAATGCAGCAACATCTTGCGATTGATGGCATCTATCGTCGCAGGTAACAACCCTCGCCCTATATAAGCTTCAAGCACCCTATTATATTGGCCGCAAAAAATTCCCACCACATCATAATCCTTATGCTCAATGCGTCTCGCAGCTAACCAGTATTCGTTTACGTACACACTTCGCGGCTGCCTGAATATAGCCTCATATAACAAATAAGTTTGAACCAACGCCGTACCCACGAATTTGTTTGCATCTAAATCTTGGCAAATGGATTTATTAATAAGCAAAGAAGAAATAAATGTCGCTCTGACAAAACACTTTTTTATAAATAAATTGGCATCCAAAAATACCTCTTGTCCAGTAAACAACTGGGTGGGTTTCTCCTTGAGAAAATCAGAATCATAGCCATAGGCATTCACAAAGACAGCCCCATAGTCACCGGTTTTCAGCAAAGTCACGATTTTCTGCAACGTCCCATCCAGAAAGACATCATCGTCTCCCAGAATTAGCACGTAACGCCCCCTAGCAAGATTAAAACATTGTGCAATATTCCTGTCGGAGCCGATATTTTCAGGGTTACGAAAAGAACTAAGCGAAAATCCCTGTGCGACAAATGATTGAACAACTTCTTGAGTATTATCAGGCGAGGCATTGTCATACACCGTCACTTCGACAAGCTTTCCTACAGCAGCCAACTGGGGAAGCAAATGTGTAAGACACAAATGGAGCCACTCAGCCCGATTAAATGTCGGGATTGCAATGCTCAGAAGCGGTGATATAGAACTTTCAGTCATGATGCCTCACAATGCCATTTCCGCCGTAGGTGTATCCACAGCCACAGCGCAATAGGAAGGAAGAAAATAGCATTGATGACGACAAGAACTGTGACAACGCCTGTCGCCCCCCATTGTGGTGCGGCCCAAACGGCGAAAGCTGCGGTCAACAGTGCCCCGATCAGTGACGGCCATAAAAAAGGCTCCCGTAAATGTACCCGCAAATACGCAGCAAACAACCCCGATACATGATAAAACCCCATCGCCAACAATAACCCTGCCGTTTCCACCATTGGGAGGAATCTCCTTCCATATGGCGTCCATTCAAGGGCCAACCTCATAATGATAAATAGTATCGCGCCCACAACGAAGGCCAGACACGATATACGAAATGCTCGCCAGTATACCTGATCGAGATTAACCCAATCCTTCATCGATACAGCTCGCGCCATCGCAGGAATACGCGCCGTCATCCAGGACAAAGCGAGCAGGCTCAACATATTGGCTACCGTCATGGTCACCCCCATCTGGCCAGCTACTGTCGGCCCTTGGGTGCGGAACAACAAGGGGACATGCATTAACACTAGCGCGTACCCTGCAAGCCAACTAGCTCCAATCCTCCATTGAAGGGGCCACACCTCAACGCCCCAATGGAAATTACCAAGCTTTTCCTGAACCGCTTGCGCAACCATGCGTCGCCGCCGCGCAAATAACCAGGCACCGGCAACTACCGCGCTTACTACCGGCATCATGGCTACCGCATAAAGCCCACCGCCCATTGCCAGCACCGCCCAGGCTGCCACAGCACCAATCACTCCTTGGACGAGGCGAACCGCATACACCTCCGCCACCCCCCCACTCCCCTCGGTCAATGCCAATGCGGGAAGAAACACGAAACCAGCAGCCGTTGCGCAAACCAAAAGCGCCCAGGGCCCGCGCCAATCATAACCAAGATTGCCAGAACTGTTATCGAGAAAAGCAACACCTGCCGGATAAATAAGCAAGAATATCACTCCCACCATACCATACCAGCGGAGAGATAATCGAACAAGGGTAAGAAAGCGGGATGGATCATCTCCCTCGACTTTCCCACCCACACCCCAAGAAAGCCCAACGAATTCCCTTGCCGCAAACTGCACCAACACAGCAGACAGCCCCATATCGAGCGCCATATGCAACGCGGCGATACTCGCTAACGTATAGAAATATCCTTGCTCGACCGGCGACAGAAAATGAGCCACGAAGGCCAATGTTATAACCCCGGCTGCGGCTTGCCATGCCCGCTGGGCAAGTACCATAACGGATCCGCTATCTCTCAAAATCAAGGTCTTCTTTCATCAAGTGCAATTGTGGGTGATGCTTTATTCAGAAAGAAGCTTCGAAATATGCGCAACGACCACCCTACCCACTTGGATGGCGTAGTTTGGACCCCGATCTTCTAGGTAGATTTGCGCCATAGGACAAATATGAAATCCATTACGTGGGCCGTCTTGAGAGGGGATTAATTTGCTATATTGTTTTTCCACAACCAGACTCCAGAGTCCGTCAAATATGCACCCAAAGTAGTGATTAATACCAGCAAAACCAACCACTTAATTTTCACTAAAGTTTTTCTCACTAAATCCATCTACAAACCATAATATTTTTCCCACATTTATCAACACATTCTGAGCGAGACTAACCACTGCAGAACAAGCTAACGAACAGTATTAGCAAATCAGCGTAAAAGGTTGACTGCTATTTTGAGGACATCCACGACTTTAAGTTGCTGCTGTTCAGACAGACCTACCCAAAGAGGCAAACGAACCAAGCGCTCGGATTTATCAATGGTCTCAGCAAGAGAGCCATGCGCCCGTCCATAACGTTGGCCAGCTGGCGAAGAGTGTAACGGCACGTAATGAAAAACAGAATTAATATCGTGGCGTTTGAACTCGTCCAGCACCTTCTGCCGATCAATCTCAGGGGCCAGTAGCACATAGTACATGTGCGCGTTGTGCTTGCAGTCATCTGGCACGATGGGGCGACGTAGGATGCCCTTAGATTCCAGCGGCTCAACCAACTCGTGATAACGCTGCCAGCAGGCTAAACGCCCTTGCGTGATTCGATCAGCCTCTTCAAGTTGAGCCCAAAGGAAAGCCGCAATCAACTCGCCAGGAAGGAATGAAGACCCCATTTCTTGCCATGTATATTTGTCCACCTCACCCCGGAAAAACCGGCTGCGATCAGTGCCTTTTTCCCGAATAATCTCGGCCCGCAAGGCCAACTCAGGGTCGTTGACCAGTAATGCACCACCCTCGCCTGAGATCACATTTTTTGTTTCGTGGAAGCTGTAGGTACCAAGGTCACCGATGCTACCCAAAGCACGTCCTTTATAACTCGCCATCACGCCTTGAGCGGCATCTTCCACCACCTTCAGACCCTGACGTTTGGCGATAGACATGATCGTGTCCATTTCACAGGCCACGCCAGCATAGTGGACAGGAGCAATCCCCCGAGTGCGCGACGTAATAGCAGCCTCGACCAAGCGTTCATCTAGATTCAGCGTATCTTCGCGGATATCCACGAAGACCGGCACGCCACCTCTCAACACAAATACATTCGCGGTGGACACGAATGTGTATGAAGGCATGATGATTTCGTCGCCTGGCTGAATATCCAGCAACAAGGCAGCCATTTCCAGGGCAGCGGTACATGAGTGGGTCAGCAATGCCTTGCTGCAGCCTGTGCGCTCCTCCAGCCAACCATGACAACGCTTGGTGAACGGCCCGTCGCCAGCCAAGCGCCCATTGAAATGGGCCTCGGCAATGTAATACAACTCCTTGCCCGTCATATACGGCCAATTAAATGGGATACATTCATTCATGTTTTTGGTGCTCCTTCATCGCCAGCGCACTACCTTTGCAACAAAAATACGAAAATTACTGATGTTGCAAGCGAACCCATCATTAGATGGGAGTTAATGACAGTACCCTACCAACTGACCCAGAGTTAACCACGAGCGGCCACTATAGTTCCGAGCACAATCAAAGCGATACCAAATGTTTTTTGAAGGGTCACCGGTTCGTTCAATAACCAGCCACTCAAGAGCAGAACCACAACAAAATTGAGGCTCATGAATGGATAGGCATGACTCAAATCGAACTTGGTCATGGCAGCCATCCATGCTAGAGACGCCAAGAATGCAGCGGCAAAGCCAGAAAAAATTGCGGGGTCAAAAAGAAGTGAAATCAAAAATTTCAACTTCTCAACTATATCTGTTGGAAGCGGGCCAAAACTAGTAATACGCCACTTAAGAATCAGTTGCCCATAAACTGTAAAGCCTATCGTTGCGACGATATAGAGATAATCGAAAAGGCGAGGCATTAACTTTGCTCCAATACTGCCAAGCCAAAGCCAGTTTTGCCGTATCCGTTACCGTTGTACAACATGTAGCGTAGGCCTTTATGGTCAAAAACGAATGGGTATTCAATCATTTCTGAATCCCAACCCGTTGTGGAAACATCAATGCCAGCTTGTGCATCAAGTCGATTCCACTGTCGACCATTTTCCGACTCAGCAAATCCAATACGATATGACCGACCCCGGAAGGAGTACCACATTTTCCATCTGTCATTATCACGAACGACAGATGGACGAGATATTGCATATTCCTGATCGTTAGCATAGTCGATAGCAACCAATCCATCTCTTTGCCAGGTTATGCCATCTTGAGACTCCGCATATTTTAAGTGGTATCTATGTTCAGCCTTCCCATCGCGCACGCGCCAACCCGTGCAAGATAGATACCACATACGCCAAAAATCCTCACCCGGCAAAACGCAACAACTCGCAGAGAAATGAGGCTCGTGCATAGAACGATCAACAATGGGTCCGTTGGAGTAGCGGACGAACTCACTACCTTGTGTGCTGATGGCTAGACCTATTGAGTTACGAAATGGTACCGTTATGCCCAGATTCCACCCAATGTAATAGAGGTATTTTTTGCCCTCGTGGGAGGTAAGCCATGTTGCCATCGCACCACTATCATCAAACTCACCGAGCCCACCCGGAGCCAAAACCGGCCTAGCAGACAATTCGAGAACATGATTAGGGTGAACGATGTCTATCACAATATAGCCGGTAAAACTTCTATTAAATTTATCGCGTGAACTAAAGTAGATTTTGAAAAGGTCCCCACCCAAACTTTCGGCAATTGGAACAGCTGCGTGTGATTGCATCCACTCCGTCTCGCCAGAGGGGCAAAAAACCAGCCCAAGTTTTCGCCATTTGATACTCATATACCCCTTAGCCTCGTACTTGGCACTTTCGAGCGCTCTGTGGCTGCGCCGATATAAACCCCCTCAGGCTCTGCATCCGCAAGCAGCAAAGCACCAGCACCAATCACGCATTTTTCGCCAATCTTGATATGGTCGCGCAGCGTTGCATTCACACCGATAAAGCTCTGTTCCCCAATCTCCACACCTCCTGAAACAACTACATGCGAGGCAATGAAGCAGTGATCCTTGATGGTGGAGTGGTGTCCAATATGATTGCCGCTCCAAAGAGTGACGTTGTTGCCAATGGTGACGAACGGTTGGATGGTGTTGTCTTCAAAAATGAAACAGTTCTCTCCGATACGGCCATCGTTCAGAACAGTGGCACGTGAACTGATGAAACTGGCTAAGCGGAAACCCATTGACTTGGCCACCAGATATTTTTCCTTCCGCACCGCATTGAGCTTGGAGTAGCTGAGTGCAATAAAGAGTTCGTATTGTTCTGGAGGGTAGTGCTTTGAGAGTTCCTCAAAAGCAATAATCGGAAGATCGCAGAAAGTTGCGTCCGTTCGATAGGCGGCGTCAACCGTAAAGGCAGCAACTTCGTATCCTGAGTCCGTGCTGAAATAGAAATGTGCAAGCTGGGCGATATCACCAGTGCCAAAGATAACTAGAGGGGTTTTCATGGCTGCTTCCTTACCAGGATCGTGAACTCATATAACCCGTAGTCATGGAGCAGAGCCACGTTGCGCGAATAGCGACGTTTACAGAGATCAAATAACACACAAGGGTCAGCGTAATAAAGATAATCGCGCATCTTATCCTCGTCGGAATAGGAAGTCAGGCAATTGAATGCGAAACCTACGCGACTGGTCCGGTCAAGCACATCCAACGTAGCTTCGAGGTAAGACCGCCATTCGTCATCTGATCTGCCCAAGCAAACATTAAAGATACCACTCGCAACGCCATAATCAGCAACTTGATCCGGCTCGCTGGAAAGAACAAAGCGAGCCTGAGATTTGTCTTTATAACGCTGCTCGGCAGCTCGAATCATGCTCTCGGATACATCAATCCCCGAATAGGAGAACTCTTCGTATTTGTTGGCAAGAAAGCCATAGAGTGCCCCATAACCACACCCCAGATCATTTATTGAAAATTGATTTGATGTATCGACAATTTTGCATAGATTCTTGAAACGCAGTGTTTGACTTTCTTCACCATTCCAATCAACTCCACGAGGCGTTTCTCCATGCTCTGCCAGTTTGGTTGTGTAGTATTCGGCAACCTCGGTCAGCAGGTCAGTTTTGTTGTTTTGCATAAACCTGCCTCACAATGGTATAGGGGCGTTGCTTGGTTTCAGAAAATATCTTCGAAAGGTAAATGCCGACCACGCCTATAAAAGAAATGACCATCCCACCCAGCAGCCAGATTGAAGCCATCACTGACGTCCAGCCACTTAAGGGCCTAGCAAGGAACATCCATTGAATTGCCAGGTAACCGATATAAAAAACCGCAACCAGTGAGATCGATACGCCGATGTAGAAGATGCTCACCAGTGGTGCATTGCTGAAAGAAGTTACCGAATTGACGAGCAGGGACATTTTTCTGCGGAAGGTGTAGGTGGTTTCGCTAGTGCTGTGCTTTTTTACAACCTGCGGACGTTGATCAAAGCCAGTGATGTGCCATAGGCCAGCCATGAAGACTTCTCTTTCTTCATGACGCAATAAAGCATCAACGTAACGACGGGTCATTAGTCGTGCAGTGACAATGTTTTCGGGCAAAGCCAAACCTGTTAGGGCTTTGAAGAAGAGATAGAACCATTGGCCACTCCAGCGTTCAAACCAGCCACCTTTTCGCTGCTCTTGGACCCCGTACACCACATCGCAACGTTCGCTTTGCATCTGGTCGGCGAAGGCAATCAAGCACTCTGGCTCTTCTTCTAAATCGCTGTCAATCAGTAATACCTGCTCTCCCTTCGCGTGGACGAGCCCAGTCATCATGGCCTTGTGATGACCAAAATTGCGGGAGAGGTCAACGACAACAACATGGCTGTCGCTTTCGGTGAGTTGCACCGCAAGGTCAAGGCTGTTATCGGGCGAACCATCGTTCACCAAAACAATTTCGTAATCTTCACTTACCAGTTGCCTTGCCGCAGCACTGGCCCTCTGATGAAACTCAGTGATGTAGGGCGCGGATTGGTAGAGTGTTGCAACAATGGAAAGCTTCATGAGCGCACATACCTCATGTATCGGTGCGAATCTTTACCGCAGTTGAACAGCAAGTCGAGAATCGTTACGCCATGAGTGAATTCACCCCAGAGTTGTGGGTATTCGGGGTATCCCGCGTAGTCAAACCAAGTCAGTTTTATGCCCATACCAGTAAATACGCTTTCTTCGACATAATCCTTGGCCGCAGGGCCTGAGATGTATTCCGTACCACTTGCCTGAGCACATAGATCAGCCAAACGCTCTGTCTTACCGTCGAGCAGGGCGTAGTCCCATGAATTGGTAATGATTGTTTTGATACCCAAGTAATTGCAGATGGCCTCGATGAAGCGGCGATTCAGTTGCGAGATATGGGTGTAAGACTCAGCGATATAGAGCGGCTCTAGCCATACCGCAACTTCATCGAAATGCGGCGCGCGGCGATAGTTCTGCGCCAACGCTTTCCAATGCGATACTGCCCAGCCAGAGCCGTCAATCTCGGTTTCCCTGATTTTTTGGTGGTATTTACCTTTAACCAAAACTGGCACCGTCAACCATTGCACTCCTTGTGGAGTCTTGATCTGGTTGCGATTGCGCCAGTCGCGCCGTGTGTACTGCATGTCGTCGTAGAGGATGAATTCATCCACGGCAGCGATCATATCAAAGTATCCCTTCCACGGAATATAGTTTGATTGGACGACAGCCACTTTTTTCATAATTATTTTGTTACTCTAGTACTTAGAAAATTGGTGCAACATAACTGATTTCTGGATTTCTGGATTTCTATCGACGATCTGCGCAAGGTATCACATCTAGCAATGGCATAGTTCGGATGCACCTTTTTAATTATATCACCCATCGTTGACTTGGTAATTCCAACTGACAATCCCATATATGTCGCAGCATAAAGTTGTGGAAAGCTTTTGAGGCTATCATAAGTCATGTCATCCAGCACAATCTTCCCTTTTGACAAATCCATACCGCAATCTTTAGCCAGCGCTTTTACATCGCGACCTATGCCGTCCAAATCCCGTCTGAGGGAAAACGATGGACCTTCGTATCCGGCACGCAGTCTGTCCGTGAACCACCATACGTTAATGGCCAATGACGCAACCACTGCTGCTCCGCACAGGTAGAAATACAAGGCTGCCAGAGGTCTTATACGGGCTAGGGACACCCGGGAAATAATTAGGGCCAACAGGATTGAGATCAAAAAATTGAGGAAAAACGACCGGTAGAAGTTCTGAGCTGAATCGTAGATGAACAGGAAAATCACTGGCAACGCGAGCAGCACCAGCGCAAGTGCCTGCCTTTGGCCCAGATCGGTTGGCAACCAAGTTGCGCTCAACTTACGCTTCACCAAACACCGCTTAGCCACAATGACTGTTGCCACGATGGCAGCAGCAATGAAAAGCAATAGGTTCACCAACAGAATCATCTGAATACTTTTATTGAGCACGGCCAGCAAATTTTGCTGCCAACTTTCACCGACAATGATGCCAGGCAGATAGTTGACAGCGTAATTTCCATTATATTGGAAGGATTCGAGATATTTATCGAACTTGACCTTCAACCAGTCAGTCATGCTGAGCGATCTAAATTCGTCCAGATTGAATGTCATTTGTGCCCAGAACTGCTCAATTTCAGGATAATCCGTGCAGGTATTATGGTGAAATCTGATTGTGGTCTGGGTCACAAGAAGGAGAAGCATAACCATGAGGAGCACGGCCCGGGGTTTGCCCAAAGCCGGACGAAGTAGGTAGTACGCAAGATAGAGTGTCAGTGGAAGGAACAATAGCCCCTGCACATGAGCATATATAGACAGCAAGCTGCTAAGCAAAAGCAGAATGAATAGTCCAAATCGCAAGTAGGTTCGCGAGGATGTCAACTCCAGAAAGTGAAACACTCCCAGACAGAAGACGATATTCAGTATTTGGACATATTCATACCTGGCCAGCACCAAACCTGAGCCGGCAACCCCTATAAATGCAGTTGTCGCCACCATGGCAGCTTTGGGGTTTGCTCCCCGGACTGTAGACCATATAGTGAGAAACACAGCTACCATAACCATTACAAACGGAAATACACGAATCTCTACTGGAGAAAAAGCCAAGTCCAGCCAGGACAGAATCACGGCAGGGAGAACGAAAAGCAGTGGAGTTTCTTTGACGTTGGAAGTGCAAAGGGGGTAAAGCCCATGCACCACCCCTTGATCCTGAATGTATCTTCCTAATTGTAACCGGAATGCGATTTCATCCGGGTAAATTGGCATGAAATACCAAGCGGAGAAGGCTGCCAAGGAAAGCAGCATAAACGCTACAGCTAGCAGCAGGCGCCCTCGCGTCACTTTAGAGCCCGAAGATGCATGGTTACCACTACTCTTCAATAACCTCTTCATCAAGCACCTTGCGCATTCAGATGGTCCGGCATTTTCCAAGTGAAATCGTTCAATGAAAACCGCACATCGCCGGTATAGTCAACATATTTAATATGGTGTCTCGTGGCGAATTCCGCCAATTTCAGATTCATCAATTCAACCTGGACCTTATCAAGATGGGTATAGCAAGTGGCGTCAGTTGTCAGTGTCTAGCACGCCGAGGTATTCAATCCTACGAATTTGAAATGTTTGAAACGACTTTGATTAAGCGAACCATTCGAGAACAAGAATGCAAGCGCCGAAAACAACAGGCCAACTGTTGATGCTGGTCTAATTTTATAGCTAGCGATCATTGCAACCGCTTATTCATGCCATCGTACAGTTTTTTCAATCTATGCTGCGATTTCAGCCTCTCCACTTGCATCAAATTTATACTCTTTTGCCAATAGACTCTTTTATCGAATGAGTATAGATATCAAAATCAATTGAATTATCATCACTATTGATACCATCACTGACAATCTTACCTGTATCAGTGATTAAACAGCATTGATTTTCAAATACAACTCTCCCATTCTGAACCACATACGAGTGCCCAGATTCTTTTTCAATAAACAAATAAACTTTATGATTCATAAAATTTTTATAATAAGGCTTATCAATCCAATGATCTGAATTCCAGGAGCTCGGTATCATCCACGGCACTGGCAGAATAGCTGGGTACATAATTCGAGAACTATGCATTGAATAGGGGTACATAATCACATTATCAAAATTAATTTGCTTAATTTCACTATGCAATGCGATCTTATAATTTTCAATCAAAGTAGATTCTTCTTTAAACTGAAAAATATACACTATGCCATTTATAGCCATTGGGATTGCTAGGAGAAGGAAAAACATGTCCTTACAAAATAAGCTAACAAATTGTTTTTCATAGAATAAAGTCAGAGAACTCCAAAACGTAATAAATAAAATGGGCAAGAAGAATACATACATTTTCATATACGTATAGTTATTATTTGGATTCTTGTAATAAACAAGACAGGCCGAGACTGCGACCAATAAAATGCTGGTTATATACAGGGCATTTTCTTTCCTGCTCTTTCTACTGAAATAAAGGAACAATGAATATAAGACCATGCAAGACAATATTAGCCCTACGATTAGCTTTATGGCAGATCGCGATATTAGTTTGCCTGCAACATCTGAGGTTGCTCCAAGATAGATACTGCTGAAACCAAGGATTTCATGGGGAAGTGCCCAAAGCGGCTGTGCGTATCCATTGCCACCTTCTTGGGTAAGCTGCTTTAGTGTCAAAATCGCCCAATGAACGATAAAGTCAGCAGGTAAGATAAGTAGTAGTCCAATACATGCACTACCAAAAATAACCAGGTAGGGAGTCCACTTGATCGAACGATTCATAAAAAAATCAACGATAAATACGAAAATCAGGAATGCGGGTAAAATAAAAAAAACACCTTCCCCATAACTCAGAAGGCTAGCTGCGAACAATATAGAAGAAAACAGTATAGATTGAATAATATCTCTAACTTTGAAACTATCTATACCCCTTAAGTTTAAAAAAATGAATAGTATTAGGATGAAAAAGCATAGCGCAAATGTATTTCCATAAAATCCTTCATACCAAAGATTAATCATATTTGGATTTAGAGCAAATGCAATTGCACCCAATAATGCAGCAACAATTCCCAAGCCCATGCGACTTTTTAACCATAATAAAACCAAACCGCACAAAAAAAGATATGGGATAGCTATTGATATGAAAGCAGTTTCAAATGCATGCTTCGAGGAAGTAATGGTTGTAACTGTTGCTTGAAATGCAGTTAATCCCCAACGAAAATAGTACATTAGCGGCCATGACATAGTAGCATCGCTATAACGATTTATGTCTCCTGGAGACATGCCCGCAAACTCACCAGCCCTTTGATTTGCTTCAGCCCATGTACCTCCATCCAAAAGGTATTGTGCCATCTTGGCATACGACGCCATATCAGGCCCTATCCTATATGGAGAAGTTGTGTGCCCCGAAAACAGGACTGGAGCAATTAGGCAAAGAATTAATGGTGTTGCAATTAATGTGAAGAAAATAAGTGCTATCGAAAAATCCGCCTTCAAGTCGGAAAAGACCATAATAAATTTTTCTAAATTAAAATAAAAATTTATCAAAAAACTTAAAAATGTAATGCCTAACAGGGTTGGCACTAGAAATTTAATATCAATACTAAATCCTATAAAATATCCTCCAAGCACAGTTAAAAAAAGAAGGCCATTAAATGGAATAAATAAAAAATAAAAAAATCTCTCCTTAAGAAAGTGGGGTGTCAATATTTCATACTGATTCATTCCAATGAAGAATAAGAAAAAATACGTAATGACAACATTTCTGTATGCTGGCAATACAAACATCAACAGGATCTGAAAGAAAGTGAGAATTGCGATAATCGCAATTGGTATTTGGTGTAGCTTTCGAAAATATTTAGTGACTCTCCAAGAAGTCCTATTCACCTTATTGAAGAATAAACAAAACAATAGGGATATTAAAATTCCCACATTCGCGATTAGAGATAGTACAGAGTGCAACGAATTGGGAATGTTTCGTGCGATAGTAACTATACTCCATGGTAAATCACCTTTTTTAATGGATATGTTATCTATCTGACCTTGAAATACACGGGTTTTATCAAATCCGCCTCCCACTAAAAATTGGGACACCTCCATTGATATGCCCGAGCTTGAAACATCTGCTACATTCTGTTCATCCAGAAACACACGAACATATCCACCATTTAAAGCCTCTATTTCTAGTTTGTACCACTGCCCGATGTTAATTGCATTAGGTAAGATAATTATGCGGTATCCTTCCCTCACATTAGCGTCTGCAACAATGATTGATGCAGTTGAGCCATGGATTTCCATACGGAGGCCACCGTTAAGTGGAGCTGTCTGAAGTAAATTTGGGTAACCCTCTGCACTATCAAGGCGGAAGCGGAATTTTAGACGGAAATATGCATTTTCAGCTTTTTCAAGCTTTCCTAACACAATAGGCGTGTTCCCATCAATGTATTGCGAGACGTTTGTCGTTTCAGAATTAACGATAAAATCGTCCACCTGAGGCAGGTGAATGTGAATGAAGCCAACCAGATTTGCGGCGAATATTGAAAGCACCAACAGCACCGAAATTAATGCAATTTTTATTGTTATTTTAAACTTCATGCTATATAACGCTTCCTTGGTCTTTCCATCTTCTACCGGGCAGGGTTCATGCCACCAGTTTTCTATTCTGCTGAGCTATGAACCAGTCATCTTCTATTTTCCCCATCGCCCCCATATTGCACTCAATAAAATACCCGACAATAAGCCAAACAAACATGCACGCCACAGTGAGGAAAACATGCGCCACTCTGATATGGAAGCTGGCTCAATTAGAGAAGTAGGACGGATATTGGCGCTAGAAATGGACTCCCGAAGCACCGAAGCCCGATTCAATTTGTATTCCAGGTCACGCTGAAATGTCATAATGGAAAAGCCTGCCATCGCCTCTCTTCCCTCAGAGGGTTTACAATTAGATGACATTCCTTCGGTCACCGCTGCTATACGCTTCGAAAGAATATCAGCTTCTGCGTCAAGCTTTGATAGCTCTTTTTTAATATCTGCCTGATAAGCGTTTATTATTATGTCGTGTTTGGATACAAGTTCTGCAACTACAGCCTCAACTGTTGCCCGAACCAACTCTGGTGAACTGCCAACTACAGTGAGCACTAGCGAATCACTATTTCTCGTGGGTTTGATGGCCATGCCAACATCATCAGAATTTAGCAATACTGCGACTTCTTTTCTATTTGTCCTTTTAGCTGCAGCCTGTAGAAAAGATCGCGATTTAATGCGCTCCACCACTGTTAGCATAGGTTCAATAGAATAACTGTTTTGGTTTTGGTTTTGGTTTTGGTTTTGTGATATTTGCCCAATCCTAACCAAGGCTTGCCCCTTCCATTGAACTAGCTGAACGAAATACAGTACAGCACCGATCGACAACCCCAGCATTGCGCCGATTAAATACCTTCCCATATTTTTTTTCACACTATTCATAATTTAATCTCTTCTCCATAGCCCATACCCATCCGCAAAAAATCCATCATGATGCACTATGTTGTTATTTATACTTTCACTCTTTCTCGCAATAAATTCACTAGACAGCAGCAAAAGTAATAAAAGGTTCGCAACCGGTCGAACTACACTACCCAACCCCAAAGTCCACTGAATATTGACGTATGTATCAGCGAGGAAAGAATACTGTTCCCCTATAAACTCACTTGACAAGGGAATAATATCTAACGGTATTGTCATCATCGATAACAAACCTATATACACCCACCTTGCCCGCATTTTAATAAAAACGGGAATCAGTGCGATATACAAAATATACGTATACCCGCCTACCCATATGCCTAAATTGCTTATGACAACAACTAATAGAGAGAGAACTTCTGCATCACGCATTAGATTCGATCTCGCAAATAAAAAGATCAAAGACATCGCGAGCACGCCCCATTTTATCGCTTCAATTATATAAACTAGAATTGCAATACCTTCCAAACTTAGATATTTTGACGCTAACATGGCACCATCCGGATGCTTTAATACATAAGAAAATGCCGATATGCTAGATGGCAACGCCATCACCTCTCTTAAGGAAAATAGCTCATCCGTTTGTGAAAAATCAAAAATATTTGCTATAAAAACAAGAAAGTGATCGTCAAGCGCAAATCCCGATATTGCGAAAATCAAGCCAGACAGTACAGTGCAGGCCGCGAACCCCTTCCAGTTCTGTCTTGCTATGTAATAAATCATCAGAAGCGCAAAGTACGGTTTGATGTTAATAAGAAGGGCTATACTAACGCTCCGTGCCATGCCGATTTTCGATAGTGCAAGGGCCAAGAGAATAGGGGCTAGTACAATCAAATTCCCCCTCTCCAGGGTAAAAAGCATTGGTGCACTAAATACGATTGCAAAATAGATCAAAAATTTTTCGATTCGTGAGAAGTCTTGCCAATACCTTATTTTTAATAAAATGGCTGGAATTACAAGATAAACAAGACAGACTCCAACAATGAGCAATTGAGAGTTGTCACGCATAAGCGTTGAGTCACCATACCCTCCGCCTGAGAATAGGAAGTTAGCAAACCTTAAAATGAAAAAATTTAATGGAGGATAAACGGAACCCCAGTCTGTATAGCGGCCATCATCATATGCCCAGTACAGTACGTTAAACAAGTCCATAAAAGTGTCGGACTTATCATATATAAATGGGCTAGGTAAATACCCATTTTCCATTAAATAATATAGGTAATAGATAAATCCTGCTGCATTGAGCAACAAGATCATGCCTACATATGTAAGTCTTTTCCGGTGCCAACTGCTCGATATGGCTACCTGATCAATCAAAATTGATTCTTTCCTTTTCTACCACTACTGGGCGTCGCTGAAGATAGGTATGAATTGAGCCAATGTATTCCCCCAGAATGCCAATGAACATTAATTGCATACCAAACAGGAAAAAAAGTCCGATGACCACAGGGGCAATCCCCAGCGGAAATGAATCCCAAAACATTAGTTTCAATATTGTGTAGCCTATCGCCACCAACAAGCTGATCATACCTAACGCGAATCCCGTGAATGCAGCAATCCGGATTGGTACTTTCGAATGGCTGACAATGCCAAGCATGGCGATGTCATACAGAGTATAGAAATTATTCTTCGATATTCCTCGTAACCTTCTCGGTTGTGCAAACTGAATGGTCTTGATTTCGTAGCCCAGTTCACAGATCAGGCCGCGAAGGAAAGGGTAGGGATCGTCAATCTTGCGCAGGTGATCCAGAACTTCCCGGTCGTACAAACCGAACCCTGTTGAGTCCGCTACTAATGATATATCAGAAATTCCATCCAGGAAGCGGTAGTAGGCCTTGCGAAGAGCATGGACCCAAGCTACCCCCTTGCTCACAGGCTTGGTCGCCATGACCAGTTTGTAGCCTTCCTCCCAATAGTGGATAAATTCTGGGATTAATTCAGGTGGATCCTGTAGGTCGGAGGCGAGATAGATGGTAGCCACACCTCGGGACTGGAGAATGCCGTAGTAAGGTGAACGGATATGGCCAAAATTGCGCGTGTTGACGATGACCTTTACCAGCGGGTCGTTCTCCGCCAGCTTCTTCAGCTTAGCTACTGTCCCATCCTGAGAGTGGTTATCGATGAAGATCAGTTCAAACTCGTACTTCGTTAGGTCTGCAATTGCGGCTTTGATCCGTTTGTAGAGTTCATCGACATTGTCTTCTTCGTTATAGCAAGGAGTGACAATACTCAGGAGCGGGCGTTCTGACATCATTTTTCTTCGCTTTTCGGAGTTGCAATGGTAAGCATGTTGCCGAGTTTTAGGCCCAGCGTGAGCCGGCCGAAACTTGGCACGGACTTGACTTTCATGCCGAAGGCCCATAACAGGTGTTTCAAAAGAAAGCCAATCTGGAAAAAATTGACAGTCTTGCTTTGCTGCAAAACGTCAAATCCAGCAGTTTCGAGCAGGACTCGCATGCTTTCAGGGTTATAAATTTGTGGGTGCTGAAGGCAAAATGCTGGCCATCTCCAGCTAACGAGGCGCCGCAACAGAGATGATTCGTCGTGGGTTACCAGTAACAATCTGGCCCCAGGCTTAAGCTTCTGCCGAAGTTCGCGCAAGGTAGCAACTGGGTCAAGCAAATGGTCCAGAACGTGGATCATCACTGCCGCCGATGCGGCATGATCGGGAACATTGGAAAAGCCAAACATGTCATGTATGATATGGTATTTTCTGCCCTCAACGATCTTACTCAGGGACGGTAGTACGTCCCGGTTTGGTTCAAACAGCCAATATTCATCATACCGCCCTTCCCGCACGCAATTCTCGGTAAACAGACCAATATCCGGTCCTACCTCGATGAATCCCCCGTCCAGGTCGGAACAGCTTTTCAATGCCTCAAAATAACCGCGCTGGGTTCGGCGCAGAGCCTCCAGCGGAACCTCTTCCATGTTGGGTGGCATCTGGCCGTAGAGACGTTCTAACTGAGGCCCGTTAAAAAAGGTTGGGGCATACAACAACCCACACCCTTCACACCGCGCATAGGAAAAGAATACCTTGTCCTTGAAGAAACCGTTCCAGCAGGGAACCAGTGCATCGAAGTCCAAAGACTCCGCCATCACTTCGGAATGAATTGTGGCATGCGCGTTCGGCTTACCGCCGCATACCGGGCAAGCACGGGAGAGGAAACCGCTTTCTTTCATTAATGCGCCACCTTGGATGAGGAAAATGTAATACGGCTATGCCAAAAGTAGCTGGTGACGATGACCAGCACGGCAAACAGCGTCTGAGCCCAAACCGGATTCATACCCGCTAATTCCACTAGGGCGGGCAACGCTGCGAGGTTCACCAGAAAATAAGTAAAATGAAACATAAGGAACTTCCAGGACTCCTGCAGATAGTTCCCGGAAGTTCGAAACACCAGAAATTTGCTCGTAAAGAAGGCGAAACTCACGCACAGTACTTGGCTGACTGCCAGGATTACCAGGTAATGAAGCTTCAACGGAGCCGCGAGAAAATAGAGCGCCGGATAAACCGCCAGACCTATTACCGTATTAAGCGCTCCGGCCAGGATAAATCTGACCTTTGTCTGATGCCGGTCGGCAAGACACCGGCCAGTCTCCAGACAACTCTGCCATCGCCCCATCACTGCTCCTCGATCAGATCGATAAGCATATTCTCCCGCAACTCTTCCCGGGAGAGAAACGGTGAGAGATCTTCCAAGGCTGGGGAAGTGATGCGCCCATCCGGCCATTGCTTGGCTCCCAACTTCGGCGCAAATGATAGATTTTCGTCCAGCATGACCTCACACACAGCGGGGCCATCCACCACCATGGTGTCCGCAATCGCTTGGGCCATTTCTTCGTGACGTGCGCAGCGACGGTAAGGTAGACCAAAAGCTTCGCTCAGGCGGCCGAAATCCGGGAAGGTAACACCGCTCTTCGGGCCGCCACCCACTTCTACGCCGCCGAAGAAATTGCGGTGAGTCTGAAAGATTGAGACATATCCACTGTTATTAAGGATAAATATTTTGATCGGTAGCCGATTGCCAACGATAGTTTGCAGTTCCTGCAGGTTCATCATGATGCTGCCATCGCCTGCAAGGCAGACAATAGGCTTGTCGCCCGACGCCTTACAGGCACCAATAGCGCCCGGCAGGTCATAGCCCATTGTGGCGCAACCAGAATTGGTCCACAGGCGCTGCCCGGGCTTCAGTTCAGCGGTCTGGAAACTAACGACACAAGCGGAACCATTTGCCGATACCACAATCTGATCTTCTTCCAGTTGGTCGAACAGGGTCTTCATGAAGCAGTAGGGATTGACCCGCTCGTTGTTCCAGTACTCGGGTAGTACCACCGGGAATCGACGCTGCCGTTCCTTGCACCACTCCAGCCATGCCCTCTGCTCTTGTGTGGGGCCAGCATAGGGTTGGTCAACGAGGATCGGCAACAGATCGGCAAGACTTGCGTGTACAGGCATGTCCGGCTTGACGGTGGGCTTCTGCAGTTCGTATTCGTCGATATCCACCCAAATCTTGTAAGCCTCTCGGGCAAAGGTCTTCCAGTTGTAGCTTACTTGCCGAATATTAAGACGGCTGCCAAGAATAAGCAGGAGGTCGGCATTCTGCACCGCGAAATTTCCTGCCCGATCTCCAATCGTTCCTGGGCGACCGACGTAATTTGGGTGAGCATCCCAAATTACGTCATGTGCGTTCCAACCGGTTACTACCGGGATACCGAGTTTTTCCACCAAACGGATGAAAGCTTCGTGCTGACCACTCAGGCGCACGCCACCGCCGGCAAACACTACTGGGCGCTTGGCCGCAATGAGCTTCTCAATAATTGCCACGCTGGCTGCCTGGAGATCAGTTCGTTTCCAAGGCTCATCCAGCTCGGCTGGATCAAAACCTGGCAGCGTGTCCGGATCAATCGGGGCACCTTGAACATTCAAAGGGATATCCAGCCAGCAGGGGCCGGGGCGCCCGGAAGTGGCCAGGTAAATGGCTTTTTCCAGGTGGTAACGGATGGTCTGGGGATCGGTCACCATGACACAATACTTAGTGACAGGCCGCACCAATTCCTCAATGTCGAGCTCCTGATCGCCGTATTGGCGTAGGGGCAGGCCGGTACTACGCACGGTGGTTTCCCATTTCACTTGCCCGGATATCACCAGCATGCCGATGGAGTCAACAAAAGCGCCATAAACACCCGTTATGGCATTGGTGCCACCTGGACCGGATGTGACATTAACCACGGGCAACTGATTGGTGAGCCGATAGTAGGCTTCTGCCCCAATGGCACAGGCCTGCTCATGATGATTGAACACGCATTCCAGTTCCTTGTGAGTACCAAAGGAGTGATTAAGATGCATGGCACCGCCACCGGTAACCATGAAGACATGGCGAATACCATGTTCAACAACCTTCTGCGCAACGTAATCCGACAGCTTCATTTTCTTCATTCTCCTTTCCAACCATGCCAAAGCGCGGTTCTGTGTATTGCTTCGTTCATGATGATCATTTTTCCGCCCATCGCATCCCTAAGGATAAAACCTTAATCAATAAAGCTTGATGAGCCGCTTTACGGCAGCACGGTAGGCTTCTTTGACATCTGCCCTGCCCTGCTCGGTACGAGGAATTCCCTCAATTTCCAGCGCGCCGTTGCCCTTAGGCACTACGATACGATACTGGTCAGCTTGGTGTTTCTTGTCGTTGTCGAATTTTTCGGTAATGAGGTCAATATCCAAATTACGTAACTCATTAGCAAGCTGAGGAACCTCTTTCAAAAGCATTCCCACATGGCTTGTAAGGCGTCCGATACATTCGACCCCTGCCGGCACTAATAATGCTTGTTGTTTTGCGTATTCCTCCGCTACAACCATTCCGACGCCAACGGCAACACCATGAGTTATCCTGAACTCAGTACCAGCCTCTAGCGCGTGGCCGAAAGTATGGCCAAAATTGAGTAACAGGCGTTCCTTTTGGTCAAACTCGTCAATTTCAATGAACCACTGCTTGCCCCGAAGGCTACGGATAACTACGCGTTCGGCCTGGGCTGGTGCCATATTGACGGCGGGTTCATCGGCCAAATATGCCGAAAATTCTTCAGTGGAACGCGCATAGCAAATTTTGGCAGCCTCGCACAGTCCTCCAACTATCTGCTCAGCATTGAGGGTGCGCAAAAAATCAAGATCGATAATGACCTCAGTAGGCGGATAAAAATTACCGACCAGATTTTTATAGCCATAAACATTGATGGAGGACTTACCGCCCACACAAGAGTCCACCATTCCCAACAGGGTAGTCGGCAGGTAACTCCAGGGAATGCCGCGCATATAAATAGAAGCCACGAAGGTTGCAACATCCTGGATGATCCCGCCACCAATCGCAAGTAGGTGAGTGCGGCGATGAGCGCCCAGTTCGCGGAGTTTCGCTACAATCGGCGCAGCTTGTTCGAGAGATTTGGTGCTCTCGACTGCAGTCACATAAATGACCTTTCCCTCACCTTCCGGCAACACACTAGTAAGGTAGTCATCGATCAAAATAACTGCGCCCGCACGTGCCCGCAAAGCATCTGTGAGAAGCCCACTACCAACTGTCACCCGGTAGCTGCCTGAAGAGGCACTGATTTCAAAGGATTCTGGCATAGGAAAATCCTTTATCTGCTGCAATGAATTGCCCGGTAATGCCCGTGTTATCTTCGGAACACAGGAAGCCAACCATATTACACACATCGTCAAGGGTAGGCAGTTTCCCGAGCGGGGTCAATTCCTCTAGTCGGTGTACCTGTTCAGCGTTGAGATTATCCCGCGTCATTGGTGTATCCAGTGCCCCGGGGAGGACAGCATTGACTAGGTGGCCATCCTTGCCAAGGTCAATGGCAAGCGACTGTACCAAACCTTGCAAAGCGGCCTTGCTGACGGTATAAGAAAGTTTATTCTGACGGGCAATGTTTTGCCAGATGGAACTGATAACACAAAGCCGGGATGGCACAGCAAGTAAACCATGTATGATTAAAGCATGGAGCGTTTTCATAATGTACACCACGTTGGCTCGATACATATCATCGTGCGCGGTAGCGTCAAAAGTATGAATGCTGTCGTTAAAATTTTGGCCTTGCGCCCACACTGCCGCATTGAACGGCTGACTGATCTCTTTGAGTTCATCCTCATTTCCTGCAAAAGGATCCCAGACAAGCCAATCGACCCCTGACGGTACAATGGAGGTAGAAAGCGATCGAGTAACCGCCATCACCTCCCAACCGCGACCTAGAAACCAGCGGGTAAGCGCTGCACCTATTGCTCCAGATGCCCCGAATACCAGTACCCGTTGCTTGCTACTCATCCCCATACCCTTATTCACCATTCAACGATTTATAGACTATTAAGCACGTGCCAGCGAGCTTCAAGCATCTCAATCCGCTTATCGTCTTCCCGCTCAATGAGGCCGTAATACTCACGTTTATTCAGAAGCCATAGTAGTTCAAAATGCACGGCAAGCAGGAGACCTTGTTCTAAATTCTTGATGTCGAGCGCGTCTTTGGAAAAAATAACCTTGCGCGTCTCGAAGCGGGTGAGGTGAACATCGGCCATTTTTCTGAGTGCGGGGAGCGCATCAATTCCCACCCCCCCACCTACGACATAATCAAAATTATTTTCCTGACATGCCCGAGCCACGGCCAGCACGTAATCGGTAACTGGATCAGTATTAATTGCTTCACGTGTCAAATTATGGGAAAGCGAAAAGTCTACACGGCCGAATACTACACCATCAACTCCATCAGGGCGGGATGCTTCTACCATCAGTGCATCCAGTCTGTTATAGGCGTCAATTGTCTCTATGTTAAACAAAAATTGGGTATCTTCTCGCTCTTCCGCTGAATAAACCTTGTTTTTTGCATCGATGAATTTTGAAAGCGCATAAGGAGACTCAATCATTGGCGCGATGATGTATTCAACGCCCAACTGCTTGCTTTCGAGCAAATCACGAACCGCTTCGCAACCACCCACCTTCAGACCAACATTAAGCCCTGCTTTTCTGGCAATCTCATTCAAGCGAAGGAATTCCTCTATGCGCGTCCCCTCAGCCTCAAATTCCGCTTTAACTCCCAGATAACCGAACTCTTCCTTTCCTTGGCGAAGGATATCGAGCATTTTGCTTTCACGACGATTCATATTGATCCTCAATTATTCATTTAGTTAGCTTGGCTGAGCATATCAATACTTAGAGCCAAGCAGTGGGGTACACGCATTCTGTCCCGACCCATCCACCGGGTAAATCGAGAACTTATCTACTAAACATTCTAGCTTTTATCAAAACCATTCAGCGGGCACATTGCCGAAGCCAGGAAACAGTGCGATCAATGCCTTCAGCAAGCGGGGTAATCACATCCAGCCCCAATTCAGTTCGCGCCCTTGTAATATCTGGAACATAATAATTTACGGGATTGGACGCATCTGCACGCCCCCCTATTTCCACCGTAGGCCCCAGTGGAAATAGGGATGCCACAGTTTCCGCCAAAACCTTGATAGAAACCCCTTGGTCAGAGCCCACATTATAGGCTCGACTCGATTGTCCTCGCGTAAGAATGGCTAACAACCAGACAATCAGGTCTGCCGCATAAAGATAGGAACGTACGGCTGCACCGTCTCCAGCTATACGAATTGGGCCACCCGCGAGTCCATCACGAATAAAATTTCCGGCCGCAAAATGCGCATCCAATGGCAAACGAGGCCCAATTAGCGCAAACACGCGAGCAACAGGAATCTCCAGCCCAAACTGGCGGGCAAAGATTGCGCAAAGAAGCTCGGCCATGCGCTTAGATTCAGAATAAGTGTAATAGGGGTCAAGGGGATCTGGCCCTCCTGGGCAATCCTCCGGTACATGCGTCACACCGGGCATGAATTTCCCATATACCCCACCAGAACTTAGCATCAACACACGCCGCGCCCCTGCCAAACGTGCAAATTCAAGCACCCTCCGGGTTCCCTCTACAATCGTATCGGCCATCAATAGAGGATTTTCCTGGTTGAGCTTGGCACTTGCATCCGTTGCTGCATGAATAACAATACTGTAGTTATTGCCATCAGGCTCTAAAGTGCGCACATCCCCAGCCACAAGCTCAACGACCGAATTTTCCGCCAAATGAGGAAAGCGGGCTACAAAACTAGCAGGATCCCTGGATAGCACTTTCATGTGGATTTTTAGACCAAGCGCCCGATCTGCATGGCATAAACATTCCAGAAACCAACTACCTATGAAGCCGGTTCCACCAGTAAAAAACATTCGCTCCCCTCGCAATTGCAAGAGATCATCGCGAGCAGATTCTAAAACCCAATCAAGATCAGTATTTAAAAGGCGGGACATATGAATCCTTAAGATACTTTGCTCATCTGCATGTTTTCATAATCCCTTATCTGTGCCAGCGTGATTTCCCGCATGTTCTCGCCCGCAAGATAAGCGCGATGCCAAGCAATGATCTGCTCAAGAGCCTGTTCGATGTTCCAGCGCGGGTGCCAGTTGAGTCGGGATTTCGCCTTCGAACAGTCGAGCTTCAGATAATGGGCCTCATGGGGATGTTCGCGGTCATCCTTCTTCCACGTCGCACCATCACCCCATTGCCCCGTCATTTTATTAATAATCCATTCCACAGGCTTAGCGTCATCATCATTCGGGCCAAAATTCCAGCCTTCGGAAAATTCCGGGCCATTTTCCCACATCTTTTCCACCAGTAATAGGTACCCCTTCAAAGGCTCCAATACGTGCTGCCAGGGGCGAATAGCATGTGGACTGCGGATTACGACCGGTTGGCCAGCCTCAATCGCTCGCAGCATATCGGGAATTAACCGATCTCCCGCCCAGTCGCCGCCGCCAATTACGTTACCCGCGCGAACAGAGGCCAACGCCACACCATGCTTCGCATAATCTTGCGGGTTAAAAAATGAATTTCGATAGGCCGATGCAACTAATTCGGCGCAGCCCTTGCTGCTACTGTAGGGATCATAGCCACCCATCGGCTCATTCTCACGATAACCCCATATCCATTCGCGGTTTTCATAACATTTGTCGCTGGTAATATTCACGATTACTCGCACGCTTTCTACCTGCTTTGCGGCCTCTAATAAATGCACGGTGCCCATTACGTTGGTGGCGTAGGTATCAACGGGATTGACGTAGGAGTAACGTACTAAAGCCTGTGCGGCCATGTGAATGACAATCTCAGGCTGATATTTTTTAAAAACAGAGGCCAATACCGCATAATCTCGTATATCACCCTCAATACTAACCATACCCTCAGCCACATTGGCAGCAACAAACAAGCTTGGATTACTAGGCGGAGCCAAAGCAAAACCGACTACTTTTGCACCCATGGATTGTAGCCACAAAGAAAGCCAACTACCTTTAAAGCCAGTGTGCCCTGTTAACAGTACGGTCTTGCCCGCCCAAAATGATTGATCTACCATGTTTTCCACGGCGCTTTTTCGCTTGCCCACAACTCTTCAAGATGATTTTTGTCACGCAGCGTATCCATAGGTTGCCAGAAACCAGAATGGAAGTAGGCCGATAACTGGCCAGCACTGGCCAAATCACCCAACGGCTCGCGCTCCCATAAGGTTGCATCACCTTCTATGTAATCCATCACTTTGGGCGATAAAACAAAAAAACCACCGTTGATCCAATTACCGTCCCCTTGTGGTTTTTCCTGAAAACTCAAAACCTCATTACCCGACAGTTTCAAGGCACCAAACCGCCCAGGTGGCTGTGTGGCAGTTAGCGTAGCCAGCTTGCCATGTTGCCTGTGAAATTTAATCAAAGCGGTAATATCGACATCCCCTACACCATCCCCATAGGTGCAGCAAAAGTCTTCATCTTTTACGTATTGCGCAACACGTTTGATGCGTCCACCAGTCATTGTTTCGTCACCAGTATCTACCAATGTGACGCGCCACGGTTCCGCATTACGCTGATGCACCTCCATCTTGTTACTTTGCATATCAAATGTCACATCCGACATATGCAAAAAATAATTAGCGAAATATTCTTTGATCACATAGCCTTTATAACCACAGCAAATGATAAAGTCATGTATACCATGGGCTGAATAAGTTTTCATGATATGCCATAGAATTGGTTTGCCACCAATCTCAACCATAGGCTTCGGACGAGTAGAAGTCTCTTCACTTATACGAGTCCCTAAGCCACCTGCAAGAATAACTGCTTTCATAATTTTAAAACAAAAGAATAAAACGAGTCATTATATTGCAACCAAGGCTCAATGTCACATAGCGATATCGAATTCGAATTGACTCAAGATAAAAGCTACTGAACATAGTCGCAATAAGAGATCGTTGCCTCAAGTTAAAGGTTACCGAAACAACATGGGTAATCTGACATGGGGAAACAAGAGCGACGCGACTATCTTGAGGCGATACGAATACGCTATCGGCGTGCTGGCAAGGCGGCCATTTTGAACGAGTTCTGTGCCGTTTGCGGGTTCAACCGCAAGTACGCTATCCGGCTTTTGGGTAAACCATCCAGTCGGACTGGGTGCAAACCGGGTAAAAAGCAGATCTATGATTCCCAGGAATTGCTGACGACCCTGAAAATAATCTGGCTGCCCACCGATCAGATGCGTTCCAAGAAGCGCAAGGCGGCGATTCCTTAGTGGCTGCCGTACTTTGAGGCTGAATACGGCAAGCTTGAGGCAAACTTGAAAGCCCTTCTGCTGCGCCTGTCGGCCGTCTCCATCGACCGCTTGCTCAAGCCGGTCAAAGCGCAGGTCGGCAAGAAGGGATTATGCGACACCAAACCAGGAACGCTTCTCAAAAACCAGATTCCCTTGAGAACGCATCATTGGGATATTACCCAGCCCGGCGGAAGCGGATACCGTCGCCCATTGCGGCAACTCACTAGCAGGTAATTTCCTCTGGAGCCTGACACTGACTAACATCTGAGTGCCGTGCTGTCTGAAATAAGGGCGCTATGGGCATAGTTGACCAGATTCAGGACATCGAGGCCAAGCTTCCCTTTACCATTCAGGGCTTCGATTGCGACAACGGCTCCGAATTCCTGAACCACCATCTGCTGCGTTACTTCGCCAAGCACCCCGTCCAGTTCACCCGCTCACGCCCCTTCAAGAAAAACGACAATGCTCATGTGGAACAGAAAAACTGGAGCCATGTCCGGCAATTGCTTGGCTATGACCGTCTGGAAGACCCCAGGCTCGTCGATTTGATCAATGATATGTACACCAATGAGGGAGCCCTGCACCAGAATCATTTCTGTCCCACCATGAAACTACAAAGCAAAGAGCGGTTGAACAGCAAATACCGTAAGCGTTAAAGTGTTCCTCAGACCCCTCTGCAGCGCCTGCTCGATTCACCGAACGTCAGCCAGCAAAAAAAATGCGCTGAAAGCCGTGCATCAAACCCTTAACCCATTTAAACTTAAGCATGCCATTGAGCAAAAACTCAAGGCAATCTTCCAGTTCGTCAGGGTTACCTCAAATGTGAGGCAACGTATCTGATCCTTCGGTTACCTTTTGCTATGAGTCAATGCGCGCAAAGTTTACCCTCAACTTCGTCCATACAAAGACATAATGCGTGATTCCAACTAGGGAGTGTAATGCCAAAAGTCTTAAATATCCGACAATTGGATATCACAGAGTTTGTTGGCCGTAACGCCGGGAGCGGATATTCACTTGTGGATATGGGTTTGAGCGAGGGTTGTGGCACAAGATGCGGAGCACTCTTAAGAATAGCTTCCGTAAATCCATACCAGGAAGTTTGTCCTCCCGAGGTAAGATGGTACACCCCGCTCACATCCTTGAGACGTGAAAGGGAAGTTACCCCACTTTTGCGGAGTTCCGACTTTCTTTGGTCTGTTAGCATTGAAAGATCGTAAATATGAGGTAAGGAAGACTGGGCTAGAATTTGTCCTGTTGCCTCCGCAATCATCCGACTCCAAGTTGGGGCACCGATTTGATCGTCAACGATTTTTAGCTCATCCTGCTCTTTAGCCAGACGCAAAATGGTAAGCAGGAAATTCTTTCCTCGCGCGCCGTATACCCAACTTGTACGAAAAATAAGGTGAGAGATACCTGCCGCCTGTATGGCTTGTTCCCCAGCCAGCTTGGTTTTGCCATAGACATTAAGAGGATTAGGTATATCGTCTTCAGTGTAAGGGGTTGTTTTAGTACCATCAAACACATAATCAGTTGAATAATGGACCATTAATGCATTCAGCCGCTTAGCTTCTTCAGCCATGATGCCAGGGGCTACTCCATTAATTGCCATGACCAGCTCTGGTTCTGATTCAGCTTTATCAACTGCTGTATAGGCGGCTGCATTAACAATAATATCGGGCTTAGTCCCACGAATTACTGCTCGAATGGAATCAGGATTGGCAAGATCCATTTGATTTCTGTCTACGGAGATAATTTCCCCTAAAGTGGCTAATGTTCTTTGGAGTTCCCAGCCAACCTGGCCATTTTTTCCGATGAGTAGAATTTTCATTGGAAATGCTATTCCCTTAAGTGATTGTCATTTTCCAATTTGGTTGCAACCATTTTGGCAAATTCGTTAAAATCGGTAAGTTGATGTTGTACAATGGCATGAACGATTAGCCAATTGATTGCTTCATAATTATGCACTGCAACATTGCGAAACCCCACGGCCTTTTTTAGCCGCAACGCCAGATGAGGTTGCTGAGGCCTGCTTGCGCCAATATCTACACATAATTGAACAGCCCTACTAAGGTTAAGGGCGATAATATCCTGTAAATCTAAATCATTAATTAATTTCTCTGATTCTGCAGGGCATTTTTCTGCTATCCGTTTAATACAGCGACGCAAAGACTCGAGCTTTTGCTCGATTACTTCCCTATCCACGCCACCCTCCTTTCCGCAAGAATTCTGCTCCGATAAGGGAGGAAGTCACTTTGATCAAATAGGTGCCTGCTTAATAATTCTGCATACCGCCTGTCTTCACCGAGTATTTTTCTTCCATGGCGTATTATCTGTCCTAGCAATGGTTCACCAACAGCCATTAAGTCTACCAAATCGATTGGACGACCAATCGCCACCGCCAATTGATTTACGAGTGCTATTTTCTCACTTGCAGAGAAGGGGTGCCCAAAGTCAATGGCGAGATCCAGATCACTTTCTTTTCCCTCTTTGCCAGACGCAAGCGAACCAAACAGTATGGCCAATCGGATATTGGGGTGTTTGTTTATAGCATCAAGGATCGTTTGTTTAAGAGGCGAGTCAGGTGCATTCATTATTATTTCCCAAATTTATTGTGGGATTACATCATTGCATCTTACAGAAGCAAGTCGCATCAGTTGCCCTCGATAAAAAAGGTAATTCAAATAAAAACATCCGCTTCTTTAAATAGCCAACCCTGCTTATCTTTACCAGAGAGTTGAGGTTCGGTTTGAATCGGCCAGTCTATCGCCAAATCAGGATCACTCCAGAGCACGCACCGTTCATATTCCGGCGCCCAGTAATCTGTAGTCTTATATAGAAACTCGGCGTTATCTGACATCACAAGAAATCCATGGGCAAAACCTGGAGGTATCCAGGCCATGCGCTTGTTTTCGGCTGAAAGATTGAATCCTACCCATTTACCAAAAGTGGGGGAGCTTTTGCGAATATCTACCGCGACGTCAAATACTTCCCCCAATGTCACTCTGACTAACTTGCCCTGGGGTTGTTTGATCTGATAATGCAGACCGCGCAACACGCCTTTTGCAGAACGGGAATGGTTGTCCTGAACGAAATCCCCAGTGATGCCTGCTGCTTCCATAGCGCGTTTATTGAAGCTTTCATAAAAGAAACCGCGCTCATCCCCAAAGACTTTCGGTTCAAGAATCAGCACATCGGGAATAGCTGTTTTAATGACATTCATTTAAAACACTTTCTCCGTGAGAATCTCCAACAGGTATTGTCCGTAACCATTTTTTCTTAATGGGATGGCTAGCACCTCTAATTGTGCCGGAGTAATGTAACCCATGCGAAACGCAATTTCTTCAGGACAGGCTATCTTGAGTCCCTGGCGTTTTTCGATGGTTTGAATAAAGAGCGATGCTTCTAAAAGCGACTCATGAGTGCCCGTATCCAGCCATGCCATACCACGCCCCATGACACCTACATCCAGCTCACCTTTGGCCAAATAAATCTTGTTTACATCTGTTATCTCAAGCTCTCCTCTTGGAGAAGGTTTCAGAGAAGTGGCAATATCAACAACCTGATTGTCGTAGAAATAGAGCCCTGTTACAGCGTATCGGGATTTAGGTGCGGTTGGTTTTTCTTCTATGCTTAACGCTTTGCCTGATTGATCAAATTCTACCACGCCGTAACGCTCCGGGTCGGTTACCGGATAAGCAAACACCGTAGCACCTTGCTGCTTTTTTGCAGCAGCCTGCAAATCATCCGCAAGCTCGTGACCATGAAATATATTATCCCCCAGCACCAGCGCACAGGGTTCATTGGCAATAAACTCCTTGCCGATAATAAAGGCTTGGGCAATGCCTTCCGGCTCCGCCTGAACGGCATAAGAGATATTCAATCCCCACCGACTGCCGTCATCCAGTAGCTGCGTAAATCTGGGCGTATCCTGCGGCGTAGAAATAATCAAAATATCCCGAATGCCTGCCAACATGAGCGTAGCCAAGGGATAATAGATCATTGGTTTGTCGTAAACTGGTAACAGTTGTTTCGATACTGCCTGCGTCACCGGGTAGAGCCGTGTGCCGGAACCCCCTGCTAAAATTATGCCTTTCATGAAGCGTTCCTTCCGCCGTAATTTTTATCGACCCATTTTTGATATGCGCCACTGGTGATATTTTCTACCCACTGCATATTGTCCAGATACCACTGGACGGTTTTGCGGATACCGGTTTCGAAATTCTCTATAGGTTTCCAGCCAAATTCCTGTTCAATTTTACGCGCATCAATGGCATAACGGCGATCATGACCTGGGCGATCTTTCACATAAGTTATTAGTGAAGCATGGGGAGTAACGGGGGAGTCTGGGTGAAGTTCGTCAAGAATGGCACAAACCGTATGCACCACATCAAGGTTTGTCATCTCGTTCCAGCCGCCAATATTGTAGGTTTCACCTAATCGCCCTTTGGCTAACACTACACTAATAGCATCGCAATGATCCCCTACATATAACCAATCCCGAACGTTCATACCATCCCCATAAATCGGCAATGACTTGCCATTCAGGGCATTCAACATAATGAGCGGGATGAGTTTTTCAGGAAACTGGTAGGGTCCATAGTTGTTGGAACAATTGGTAGTAAGTACTGGCAAGCCATAAGTGTGATGATAGGCTCGCACCAAATGGTCCGAAGCCGCTTTGGAAGCAGAGTAAGGGCTGTTGGGCGCATAGGGTGTGGTTTCAGTGAACGGAGCGTCATCCGGGCCGAGAGAACCATACACTTCGTCAGTCGAAACATGCAAAAATCGAAATGCATTTTTTTCCGTCCCAGCCAAACTCTGCCAATAAGCCCGCACTTCTTCCAGCAAATGAAACGTACCAGTAATATTTGTTTGAATAAAATCTTCAGGGCCATGGATGGATCTGTCTACATGACTTTCTGCCGCAAAATGCAAAATAGCACGGGGGCGATGCTGGTCTAGCAGTTTCGAAACCAAGGCCCGGTCATTGATATCCCCATGAACAAAAATGTGGCGCGCATCCTTTTCCAGGCTAACCAGATTTTCCAGATTACCCGCGTACGTCAACTTGTCCAGATTCACCACTGGCTCTCCAGTGGCAGCAATCCAGTTCAAAATAAAATTCGAGCCGATAAATCCAGCGCCACCTGTCACCAATATCATATCAATTCCTGCCAGTTACTATTTATAGTAGGATTTATACCATTCCACAAACTTGCCAATCCCTGATGCCAATGGTGTTTTCGGTTCAAATCCAACTGCCTGCTTCAAATCTTCCACATCTGCATACGTTGCCACCACATCACCCGCCTGCATCGGCAGCATATTTTTAACAGCCGTTTTGCCAACTGCGTTTTCAATGGTTTCAATAAATGCCATTAGCTGAACAGGTTCATGGTTGCCGATGTTGTATAGACGGTAAGGTGCATAGCTTGTAGCCGGATCCGGCTGATTGGTGTCAAAATCCGGATCGGGAGTTGCAATCCGATCCAGCACTCTGACAACCCCTTCAACGATATCATCAACATAGGTAAAATCGCGCTGCATTTTCCCTTCATTGAATACATCAATCGGCCTGTTTTCCACAATTGCGCTTGTAAATAAGGAGGGCGACATATCTGGCCGACCCCATGGTCCATATACCGTGAAAAACCGCAAGCCAGTCGTAGGCAAATTATAAAGGTGGCTATAAGTGTGCGCCATCAATTCGCTGGCTTTTTTGGTCGCCGCGTAAAGACTAACGGGATGATCCACATTCTGGTGCACGGAAAATGGCATGTTACTGTTGGCACCATAAACACTGGAACTGCTGGCATAAACCAGATGCTCTACCTTATTGTGGCGACAGCCTTCGAGAATATTGGTAAATCCGACAATATTACTGTTGATGTAAGCGTGGGGGTTTTTAAGAGAGTATCTTACGCCAGGCTGCGCGGCAAGATTGATGACACGCTGAAACTGCTCCTTGGCAAATAATGCCGCCATCGCCTCACGATCTGCGATATCCATCTTAACAAAACGGAAATTATCATGGGGCTTTAGCTGTTCAAGTCGGTCCTGCTTCAGCTGGACATCGTAATAGTCGTTGAGATTATCTACGCCTACCACTTCATCCCCGCGTGCCAACAAGCGCTTGGCGACATGCATACCGATAAAACCTGCCGCGCCGGTAACCAGAATTTTCATTGTTTTTGATTCTCGGAATTATAATGTTTGTGACATATTAGCATGGAATACAATGCGCCTTTAACCCTGATCTTTGAGCAACAAGGCTTTCAGTTTGGCGTATTTTATAAAACTGTTAAAACAACCGATTGATGTATGCACCAAACCCGGCAAACCATCAAGAAATCCCAGGCGAATAAAGTAAAACTTGATAAACCGCAATACCGGGCTGAATAGCATTTGCAGCAAACTGGCGCGCCTTCCCTGCTCAGCCATTTTTTTCGCCTGAAGTGTCGTATAGCGATTTTGTTTTTCCAGATAGGTATCCAGACTTTCTGCCGACTCATGCAACAGATCGCCTTTTAATTTGCCCACTGCTACCGCAGTCAACACTTTCTCATGCACGGAATCTTCACTCCAGCCAGCCACATGTCGATCAAACAAACGCAAACTCCAGTCCGGATAACCTTCGCCATGCCTTAACCAGCGCCCCATAAAACGGTTGCAACGTGGCATTTGATACGCCTGATATTCCGGGTTTACCAAAACTGACTCGATAGATTGACGCAAACCCTCACTAATACGTTCATCACAGTCCAGACACAACACCCAATCATGACTCGCCTGTGTTACAGCAAATTGTTTTTGAGGGCCAAAACCCAGCCAATCCTGATGAATCAAACGCGCACCATGTTTGTGTGCAATGTCCAGCGTAGCATCTTTGCTACCTGAATCAACCACCACAATTTCATCTGCGAACGCGACGGATTCCAGGCAGGCAGCAATTTGCTGGGCCGCATTCAGCGCAACAATAATTACAGATAATGGCTGACGAGTGTTCTTCTTTGTATTTTGCATCATGATCGCTATTTTATGCGAAACTGAGCCTCCCGTTACGTTAAAATAGACGGATGCTCAATATATTACTTGTAAAAACCTCCTCAATGGGGGATGTCATTAACAATTTACCCGTGGTAACAGACATTCTTTACCATTTCCCAGATGCCCAAATCGACTGGGTTGTGGAAGCGCCATTTTCCGATATTCCCAAAATGCATCCCGGGGTAAAAACCGTCATTCCCGTTTCTATCCGTCGTTGGAGAAAGAGCCTTTTCAAGCGCTCCACATGGATTGAGATCGGGGATTTCAAACACAAACTGCAAAGCAAGCAGTACGATATTGTGCTCGATACACAAGGTTTGATGAAAAGCGCACTGATTACCCGAATGGCGCAAGGAACACGCTGCGGGTTTGCCTGGGACAGTGCATGGGAACCTTTAGCAACACTTTTCTACGACAAGAAATTTTCTGTCGACAAAACACGACACGCAGTTGACCGGTATAGACTGCTCGCTGCACAAACGTTTGGCTATAAACCTGAGCTGCATATTAATTATGGAATTGTTGCACCAACCTTAACACCATCATGGCTCCCTGAAAATCCCTATGCGGTATTACTGCACGCCACGAGCCGAAATGAGAAACTCTGGCCTGAATCATCCTGGGCAGAATTAGGTGCTTATTTTAAAAATCAGGGAATCATATGCATACTACCCTGGGGCAATTCCGATGAGCAGGCACGCAGCCAACGCCTGGCCGAATTGATCCCGGGCGCAATCGTACCGCCTGCCATGCGTCTTGAAGAGGCTGCGGTTATGCTGGACCGAGCTAGGGGTGTGGTTGGCGTAGACACAGGACTGGTACATCTGACTGCAGCCCTCAGAAAGTCTGTTGTGGCCATTTTTTGTGGCTCTGACCCGGCAGTGAATGGCCTCTACGCAGATAGCCCCATACGCAATTTGGGCAACTTCGGCACCCCGCCAACGGTTGCTGAAGTCATCCGCGCTGTGGAAGCAGTAAATCAAGCATGATCAGAAACCGTGCCATTTATACTTTTTTGCTCTTTCTACTGTTGCCTTATGTCGCATGGCGACTACTGTGGCGCTCACGTCTTCAACCCGCCTATCTTAAACATATTGCAGAACGCTTTGGTTTCTACACCATCCAGCCGCAGCAACCCCTTATCTGGATCCATGCAGTTTCAGTAGGTGAAACCCGGGCGACTGTTCCTTTAGTAAAAGCATTGCAAGCAAAATATCCCCAGCATCAAATTTTGATTACCCATATGACGCCTACTGGCCGCGAAACCAGTGAAACGCTATTTGGCAAAAGCGTATTGCGTTGTTACCTGCCTTATGACTATCCGTTTGCAGTCAAGCGTTTTCTACGGCACTTTAAACCGGAGCTTGGCATCTTGATGGAAACGGAAATTTGGTTCAACCTGATCCATACCTGCAAAAAAAACCAAGTTCCGCTGGTTTTAGCCAATGCACGCTTATCCGACAAATCAGCCAAAAAATACGCTCGCCTTCCACATTTAACCAACGAAGCACTGAAATCGCTTAAAGTGATCTCTGCCCAAACTGAAGAAGATGCATCTCGCCTGCGCCAGCTTGGCGCGGTCACGATCTCCATCAGTGGCAACTTGAAATTCGATGTCACTCCACCTGAAAATGCTAAATCTCAAGGCGAATCCCTCAGAAAACGATTTGGTGCAGATCGGCCAATTTTTCTTGCCTCAAGTACACGGGAAGGAGAGGAGGCATTAATTTTAGAAGCACTCACCCATATCAGCACCCCGAATATCCTGACAGTTATCGTTCCGCGCCACCCGCAACGCTTCGATGAAGTTGCGGAACTCCTTGAAAAAAATGGCATTCAATTTCAGCGCAAGAGCGACAACCTGCCTATCTTCCAGGCTACTAAAGTAGTGTTGGGCGACACTATGGGGGAATTATTTGACTACTATGGTGCCTGCGATATTGCCTTTATTGGCGGTAGCCTGCTGCCGTATGGCGGACAAAACCTGATTGAAGCCAGTGCGGTTGGCGTACCTGCTCTTATCGGACCTCATACTTTTAATTTTACTGATGTCGCAAAGCAGGCAGTCGATTCAGGTGCCGCAATGAGAGTAGAAAACCTTGTCGAACTTGCCCAGAAAACCGATGAACTACTACAAAATATCACTCAGCGCACTAAAATGCATGAATCAGCCTTGCATTTTATCCAAGCACATCGCGGTGCTACCGAGCGACTGATGAAATTAATATCGCCTTTTTTGGATTGAACCTTGAAACCTCAATTGACCGCTAGACTGGATATTTAATATCATGGCTCTAATAAATTTTTTGATGATTTTCTGGTTCACCCGATTGGTGAATCCGCTATGGGTTATATTGCACAGTTTTAGGAGCGCAGGGCGGCGTTGCAATTCCTTGAAATGGAATGACCATTCTGCGTCATTGCGCCTTGCCCAGCACTCCAAAAACAGCACACTCCAACCCATCCAACTAAGGTTTTTAGGTTGAAGCAAACACCTGCATTTGCTATATTTGCCGCAGTCAGTCACATTGGAAAACCCTATGAATCCCGTGCAAACATTTGAAATCACATCCTGGGAAGAAACCTTCCCTCCCGCCCTTCAGAATGACGCAATCTCCGCACTGGAAAGTGGACAGGTACTATTTTTACCGCACCTCGCATTTAACCTGTCGCCCCAAGAAATCCGTTTTCTATCTCCGCAGTGGTCAGACGGAAAATCAAAAAACATCAGCTATGACGGGCAAGCAATAAAGGGAGCGCAAGGCCTGGAAACAGACCTGGAGCAGCTCAAAACCATGATTGCACGATTTGCCAGTCAAGCCACCCATCTGGTTTCAGACTTGTTCCCGGAATATGTTCCTCACCTGGGGCATGGTCGTTCCAGTTTCCGCCCCTTCGAAGTACAACAACGAGTCAGCTCTTACAAAAAAGATGATAAGCGACTTCACGTCGATGCCTTTCCTTCGCGACCAACCCATGGAGAACGCATTCTGCGTGTATTTGCCAATATCAACCCTGACGATAGGCCTCGAATCTGGCGAGTTGGCGAACCTTTTGAAAACGTGGCCAACCATTATCTGCCACAAATCAAGCCGCCATTCCCCGGTTCTGCCTGGATGCTGGATAAGCTAGGCATCACCAAAGGACGACGGTCAGAATACGACCACATCATGCTGCATTTGCACGATACGATGAAAGCGGATTTGGATTACCAGAAAAATGGGCCACAACAGGAACTCGCGCTACCCGCAGGTTGTGCCTGGATCGTTTTCAGCGACCAAGTGCTTCACGCCGCCATGTCAGGACAATATATGTTGGAGCAAACGTTTCATTTGCCATTGGCAGCGTTACATAACCAGCAAACCGCGCCATTGAAAGTGCTGGAACGACTAACGGGCAGGCCGTTAGTCGCTTAGTAAAATTTACTTGGCCTGTGCCAACAAACTGTTAACCTGCTCCAGATCGGCTTCGCCCAAAGTACCAACAGCAGATTTAAGTTTGAGTTGATTCATAATGTAAGCATAACGCGCCTGGGACAAATCCCGTTTAGCGCTGAACAGTTGTTGCTGCGCATTCAGAACATCCACACTGGTTCTCACACCCACTTCAAAACCCAGTTTGGTGGAATCAAGGGAACTTTGAGTGGAAACCAATGCTTGCTCCAAAGCCCGCACCTGCGCCTCACCACTGGTCACACCCAAAAATGCCTGACGGGTTTGCAGCTCCACCTGGCGTCGTGTATCTTCAAGATCTTCCCGAGCTTTATCCTGATTGGCCACAGCTTCACGAACTTTTGAGCTCGTTGAACCACCTGAAAAAATCGGCAGATTCAACTGTAAACCAATGGCAGCAGATTGTGTATTGCCACCTATCCCGAAATTCAAACTGGCATTATTCGCATCACGATAAGAAGCAACGACATCGAGTGTGGGATAGTGACCACCACGATTACGTTCCACTTCCTGATTGGCAATTTCAAAGGCCGCTTGCTGAATTTGATATTGCAAGTTCTGTTGCTCGGAAGAAGCTACCCACTGTTCCATATCATTAGGTTCTGGCGTTTTAAGAGGAAGCTTATCGTTCAAACGAGAGAGATTAGACGGAATTCTGCCAATAACTTTCTGCAATGCGAATTTTTTCACTTCCAGATCATTTCGCGCCGCAATTTCCTGTGAAGTTGCCAAATCAAAACGAGCCTGAGCTTCATGAGTATCCGTAATCGTCGCTGTACCCACCTCAAAATTACGCTTGGCTTGCGCAAGTTGTTCAGAAATGGACGTTTTATAACTGGACGCAAACGCCACATTATCCTGTGCAAGCAAAGCATCAAAGTAAGCCTGCGCAACACGTAAAATCAAATCCTGTTTAGCAATCGCCAACTGCACCTCGGCTTGTGTCACCTGCTGCTTTGACTGTTCATACTGAGCAAAATTCTGCTTACGGAAAATCGGCTGGCTCAAAGATAATGTGTAGCCGTATGAATTGTAATTCATTCGATCCACGCCTTCGCGTTTCACGCTGTTTTCTGTAGTATCGGCACTTAAATTAACAGAAGGAAGCAGTAATGATCTGCCCTGGGGTAATTTTTCCAGGCCAGCACGATGCGCAGCCTTTGCAGAAGCAAAAACTGCATCATGATTTTGTGCTTCACGGTAAGCATCCATCATATTTTCAGCATGAAGAACAGGGCTGAAAGCCATTCCAACCATCAGAATTGATAGACGTTTCATACTTTCCCCTTAATATAGTCGCATGGTGGGATCCACTTCTTTAGCCCAACCATCCACACCACTTTGTAAATTATAAACCTTGGAAAACCCATAATGCTCCAAAAATTGAGCCACTCGGTAACTGCGTACACCATGATGGCAAATGACCACAATATCAGCTGTTTTATCCAACCCCTCAAACTGATCGGGCACCTGATTCATGGGTATCAGCCGGGAACCTTCAATATGACAGGTTTCATACTCCCAAGGTTCACGCACATCCAGTAAAAAAGGCTGCACCCGCGTTGGATCACCCAGCCATTGTTGCAATCTATTCGGGCTAATTTGTTGCATTACATAACACCACTATTCATTACTAAAACACAAAACGCTGAGGTTGCAGCGCATTTTTCAATGGCGCAATACATGTCTCAAACAACACCACGGTGTTAAACACGCCATCTGCAACACAAGTAATCAGCTTAGCCTCCATCAAGGGAGCATCGCCCTCTATAACGAATAGCCTGCCACCCGTAGTCAGATTTTGTTTAAATATCTCCGGGATTACCGGCACCGATCCAGTCAGAATAATCACATCATACGTGCCTTGACGATTCCAGCCACAAGCTGCATCGCCAATTTCCAAAGTTGCATTGGTGACCCCATGCGCTTTCAGGTTTTGTTCTGCTTGCATCTTGAATTCAGGAACAATCTCAACACTATAGACGTGCATTGCCTCATGTGCCAGCAATGCTGTCATATAACCGCTCCCTGTGCCTACTTCCAAAACCTTGTCGGTTTTTTTAACTGCCACTTCCTGAAGAATCCGCGCTTCCAGTTTTGGCGAAAGCATTACTTCTCCGGAACCTAGCGGAATTTCCATATCCACAAAAGCAAGGCCCTGGTAAGCAAGCGGCACAAATTCTTCCCGTTTTACTTTAAACAGAAGATTCAGTACGCCCTGATCCAATACATCCCATGGCCGGATTTGCTGCTCCACCATATTAAAGCGTGCTTTCTCAATATCCATACTCATCCGGTTGCTCCGATTTCTCTGCTAAACTATAACGATAACTTGCAATTATTTCATAATTCCAGTAATTTCACACCCATAGCTAGGGGTCCCTGCAGGAAAAATTATCCCCTTCTGCAGGGTGAGAAATACCCTTTGAACCTGATACGGATCATACCGTCGTAGGGAAGCGTTGCTTTCAACGCTCCTACGTCGCCCAAGGAGTGTACCATGAATGCCAATCCCCAATTTCTAACTGATGTTGCCCATGCTGCTGAGGCTGCAATCAAACCGCTTCCCAACTCACGCAAAGTCTACGTCCAGGGTTCACGCGACGACATTCGTGTCCCTATGCGAGAAATCAGTCAAAGCGACACCACCGCCAGTTTTGGTGCAGAAACCAACCCACCCATATTCGTCTATGATACTTCCGGTCCTTATACGGACCCAGATGTCAAAATTGATATCCGCACCGGCCTGCCATCCGTGCGAACACCTTGGATTGAAGAACGCAATGACACAGAACTGCTGAATGGCCCTTCGTCCGGATTTGGTCAGGAACGCCTCAACGACCCCAAACTGAAAGAACTGCGCTTTAATTTGCAGCGCCAACCAAGACGTGCCAAATCCGGCATGAACGTCAGTCAGATGCATTATGCCCGCAAAGGCATCATCACCCCTGAAATGGAATATATAGCCATTCGAGAAAACCAGCGCAGAGACAACCTGTCAGAAATTTTCACGCAACAGCATCCAGGTGAGCATTTTGGCGCGGCAATTCCAAAGATCATTACGCCAGAATTTGTCAGAGATGAAGTCGCCCGCGGCCGCGCAATCATTCCTGCCAATATCAATCATCCAGAATTGGAACCGATGATAATTGGTCGAAATTTTCTGGTAAAAATAAACGGGAATATTGGTAATTCCGCTGTATCTTCTTCGATTCAGGAAGAAGTAGAAAAAATGACCTGGGGTACCCGTTGGGGTTCCGACACGATTATGGATCTATCCACGGGTAAAAACATACACGAAACACGTGAATGGATATTACGCAACAGTCCGGTACCCATCGGTACTGTCCCAATCTATCAAGCATTAGAAAAAGTGGATGGCAAAGCTGAAGACCTTACCTGGGAAATATTCCGCGACACCCTGATAGAGCAAGCTGAGCAAGGTGTGGACTATTTCACCATCCATGCTGGCGTTTTGCTTCGCTATGTCCCTATGACCGCCAAACGTATGACGGGCATAGTCTCTCGTGGTGGTTCCATTATGGCCAAATGGTGCTTGTCCCATCATAAGGAAAACTTCCTCTATACTCATTTCGAAGACATTTGCGAAATCATGAAGGCCTATGACGTTTCCTTCAGCCTGGGCGATGGATTACGCCCAGGGTCCATTTATGATGCCAACGATGCCGCACAATTCGGCGAATTGGAAACATTGGGTGAACTCACCAAAATTGCCTGGAAACACGACGTTCAAACCATGATTGAAGGTCCTGGCCATGTCCCCATGCACATGATCAAAGAAAACATGGAATTGCAGCTCAAACACTGCGACGAAGCGCCCTTCTACACATTAGGCCCGCTCACTACAGATATTGCACCAGGTTACGACCACATCACCTCAGGTATAGGTGCAGCAATGATAGGCTGGTTCGGTTGCGCCATGCTCTGCTATGTCACACCAAAAGAACACTTGGGCCTACCAAATAGAGATGACGTAAAAGAAGGCATCATTACCTACAAAATTGCCGCACATGCTGCTGATCTTGCAAAGGGTCACCCAGGCGCACAAATACGAGATAATGCTTTATCCAAAGCACGTTTCGAATTCCGCTGGGAAGATCAGTTTAATCTAGGCTTGGATCCTGATCGTGCCCGATCCTTCCACGATGCCACACTACCCAAAGACTCCGCCAAAGTAGCCCACTTTTGCTCCATGTGCGGACCCCACTTCTGCTCCATGAAAATCACACAGGATGTACGTGATTACGCACAAAGCCAGGGTGTTGCAGAAAACGATGCCTTACAAAAAGGAATGGAAGCTAAAGCAGTAGAATTTGTTAAAAGCGGTGGAGACCTATACAAAAAAGCATAACCACTTAAGACACAGACACCTACCCCTGCAAGACTAAAAGCTATTACTTATTCTGCAGGGGTATTTTTTTACCTGCCACTCTGCGACAATCATCGCTTTTAATGCAATCACATATTTCTAAGGGAAATTTACAATAATGGATTACATCATTCTGCTCAAGGCATTCATATTGGGTATAGTGGAGGGCTTGACAGAATTCTTGCCTATTTCCAGTACTGGTCATCTAATTATTGCAGGTGATTTGCTGAACTTTAATGATGAAGTTGGCAAAGTATTTGAGATTGTCATTCAACTTGGTGCAATTCTGGCCGTATGCTGGGAATACCGACACAAAATAGGCTCAGTAGTCGGAAGTATTACTTCAGACGCAAATTCTCAACGGTTCGTCATCAACATCATGATTGGATTTTTTCCTGCAGCATTATTAGGCCTTCTATTCATCAAGTCCATCAAAGCCCATTTATTTAATCCCTTTTCCGTCGCAATCGCCTTTATCATAGGTGGGTTGTTCATATTCTGGATAGAAAAGAAAAAACTGACTACTCACATTGACACAGTGGATGACATTCGTTGGCTGGATGCACTCAAGGTTGGTTTAGCACAATGTCTAGCCCTTATCCCGGGTATGTCCAGATCCGGCTCCACTATCATGGGAGGGATGTATTTCGGACTAAGTCGAAAGGCCGCCACAGAATTCTCCTTCTTCCTTGCAATACCCATCATGTTTGCTGCAACATTCTATGATGTTTACAAGCATTGGAATTTACTCCATGCCAGCGATCTCAATGTGTTTTTAGTTGGTTTTATCACCGCCTTCATCAGTGCTTTTATCGCCATCAGAGCGCTACTGCACTATATTGCGAATCATAACTTTATTGTGTTTGCGTGGTACCGGGTGATTTTTGGTGTGATATTACTCATCTACTATCGTGCAGAACTCTTCCAGGCAATGAGTTAACAATCACTAATAAATGCCACATTAACCAAGGTATAGCCACTCAGTACTGCAAACTCACCTTTGAGTATCAAATAGCTGTAAACGTGGTTTGATAAATTGAAAGCATAGAGCATTCCCTATGCAAAAGGAACAAGCGATTCAATGTCCTGATCAAGATAAATACGCTTTGTATATGAACACAAAATTGTTTATCTGCGGGACCAGAGCCGTATTACCCCAACCAACACTCATCACTGGAACACTTTAGAACTCAAATAAATATTCGCTATCCAAAAAATTAGCAGAACTACTCGAAAATATTAAAATATTTCGGGCAATAAAAAACCCCTCGAAGCGTAAGCTAGGAGGGGTTTTTCGAATAGAAGCCTGGCGGTGACCTACTTTCGCATGGGTAATCCACACTATCATC
>JAYVLG010000121.1:0-13249 GCA_043759595.1 Sulfurirhabdus sp.
GCTGATGGCATTATGTGGGGTTGGACCAGCCAGGGGTCGGGTATGGGTAACACTAATCAAAAAAAATTACGGGCGTTTCCGGATGAGAACTATTTAGTTTAAGTATAGTATTGATAAAAAATTTAACAAGATATAAAGGGGTGTATATCAACAATATACTTTGCCAGAATCTGAAGAAAGTCCGAACCAATCTCGGCATTTAAATCTGAGTCAATAAAAATCAACATTTCCCAATTCAACATTGGTCATAGTTTTACTTTATATCTGAATAGCCAGTGCAGCCCCTCACCAACCAAATTAATAATTTGAAGCTACGCCTGAGATTGTATCAGGTTACCGGCAGCCTGTGGCGCGGCACCACCCAAATTATGAACAAGCGATTGCACAAATGATTGTAAAGTTGGCTTGGCCGCTTCGTTGCTTGAAGAAGTGCCTAAAGTCTGCAGCAGGTTTTGGAAACTGGTATCAAGCGAAGCGGTAGCCGAATTACCAGCCGTGTTTCCTGATGTGAGGGATTGCAAAAGTTGCTGCGCATCTACGGCAAATTGCTGATGATGTCTGCCATGTTGACCAACCGATTCCACAGAACTACTTTGACTTTTATCACTACTGCTATTACCGTTGGAAGCGTTTGCCTGAGCAGGATTGAATTGTTGAAGCGTCTGAAACAACGAATGCATAAATGCATGGAGAGCTTGTTGTGCAGCACTGTTGGAAGCTGATTGCGTGGGTCCATCAGCATTTTGAGTGCTGCTGGCACTACCGTTTGCAGAGCTACTTGAATTTGGCAGAGTGATCCCAGCCTTGCTCAGTGCCTGAAAGACCGCATTGGCAAAATCAGCGCGCCCCCCACGACGAACACCGGAACTGCCATCATTATCCCCATCCGCATCTTTACCAGAAACACTTGAAACAGAGCTTTGCCCAGATACTTGGGGGGTATATAGCGCAGAAGACAAAGAAGAAACATTACTCATGGCACTCGCTCCTTTAATAATCCTAGAAACCTCAGTTAACCGCTAAACTTAACATTCAACTAAGGTTTCCAGGATAATGGAATATGACTAAAACTATTTGCTTGTTTCCAATACATTAGCTTCACATTTTATCTCACGCTACATACTATTCCCGAACAGTAAATTGTTACTAAATGTGACTGGGTTCATTCTCAGCCTCACTTCATCGTTTTCGAGTGCATAACTGGCAAATTAATTGTGGCAGCAAATCCTTCACCCTCAAGGTTATTCAGCACCAACGTTCCCTGATGTGCCTCCGCAATTTTAGAGGCAATACCCAATCCCAAACCGCAATGCCCTTTTCCTCCACGCGCTCCATCCAGCCGGGTAAACGGGCGCATCGCTCGGGATATCATATTTTGCGGAATACCTGCGCCTGAATCTTTTACATTCAAAGCAACTGAGCCATTTTCCTGCGTTAAATAGACAGTTACTGGTTGAGAGCCGTATTCAAGTGCATTTTCGATCAAATTAATCAGCGCGCGCCGCAGCGAATTGGGGCGAATGGGGACGACGATATCGCGATGATCACCCACAATGGAAACACCCTGACCGACATAGGGACCAGCCACTTCCTCGGCAAACAGGTACAAATTCCGAGGTTCATTATCCTCGTCATCATTACCCCGCGCATAAATCAGAAATTGTTCGGTAATGCGTTCAATGTCATCAAGGTTATGTTGCATTTCACAACTGCGTGTACTTTGTGCCAATTCTATTAGTAGCCTCAAACGCGTAATAGGAGTACGCAGATCATGGGCTACACCAGCCAGCATGGTGCTTCGGTCTTCTTCATAACGTTGCAGACGTTCGACCATGCTGTTGTAGCGTTGCGAAAGCAGGCGAATTTCGCCTGCCCCGCTGACCGGAAGCATAGATAATTCGCGTGATTCTCCAACGGATTCCAAAGCTTTACCTAACTGCTTAAGAGGACGTTGAATTTGCCATAGCAATAACATGCCCCCACCCAGGAATACTGCGAAGCCGACAATCAAGGCAGGTAACAAGGGGCCGCCAGGACCAGATTCCTGTTTCCGCATGGCAATAAACATCCATTGCGGCTGATTCGATGGCGTAATCAGATTGATCCACATCCCTCTGATTGCACCTGATAGCGGTATGGATACCACTTCTCGCCCCAGTTCCTTATGCAATTGCTCCTTGAGAAAGGGTAAGCGACGTGCCATTTCAGCATCCGCCAAAGGAGGTGCTGAAGGGGGAGACTGAGACAGTTTGACGCCATTCAGGGAAGGGAGTGATGACGCAGAACTGCTATGCAACAACTCCTCAACCAACCGCACTTGCGTAGCAATTGAGCGGGCAAAATTACTGTTTCTTGCAGCTTCCAGATGCGTCAGAAACAAGAAATACATAGTGGCAAAACTGGCACTCAGGGCGATGAGAAAAACCATCACCAATCGCACGTATAGTGAACCGATAAATTGCTTCATGCAGGATTTTCACTATCTTCAGGAACAAACACATAGCCGAACCCCCACACTGTTTGAATGTGACGGGGCTTACCAGGATCTAGCTCGATCAGCTTGCGCAACCGTGAAATTTGCACATCCACGCTGCGGTCAACGGTTTCAGAACCCGGCCCACGAGCTAATTCGATCAGACGCTCACGTGAAAGTGGTTGATGCGGATGTTTGGAAAATGCGACCAGCAAAGCAAATTCACCGCCAGTAATTTCAACTTTCAAATCCCCCTTTAAAAGCGCACGGGTAGATAAATCCAGTTTGCATTGACCAAATTCAAGGATAGTGCCATCCGCAATCGGCGTACCAGGTGGGAGAGGAGTACGGCGTCTGAGCACTGCCTGGATTCGTGCGGTCAGTTCACGGGGCAGAAACGGTTTACCAAGATAATCATCTGCGCCCAGCTCAATGCCTATCACGCGATCCACTGGATCACTTTTTGCAGTGAGCATGATAATTGGAATGTCATCACCGGCGGCTCTCAAGCGCCGGCAAATATCGAGGCCGTTTTCATCCGGCATCATCAGATCGAGCACCAGCAGGTCAGGACGTTCACGTGACAGTCGCCTTTCCAGATCCCGTCCACCCGCAAACGTTCTTACCAAAAATTCCTGCTGGAGCAAATACTCTTCCAGCAGTTTTCGCATTTCCGGATCATCGTCGATGACCCATATCAGGGGTTGTCTGTTCATGGCGCAATTCTAAATCGGGGTTGGAGAGAAAAGCTCAATAAAGTGTTACTAAATATTGCAAGCGCACATCGCAGTCACATTTAGTCACAACTTACTCCTTTTCATTAACTTCTTATTAATAAGTTCTGTCTATTATGACTCAACGGTCGCTGCTTTAGCATGCTGATGCAACAAGATCGAATCATTCAGGAGGTTTTATTATGAAAACAAATATGGTTGCAGTCGCACTCATGTTGCCACTTACCGCTTTAGCAGGGCAAAACGTCATTCAGGATACGATCGAGTATGGACGTGTGTTGAGCTCCACCCCGATTAGCGGTGCCCCGGTTGCGCGTCAGGTTTGCCATCCTGTGACTGTTAGTCAGCCAGCTGAACATAGCACCGGCGGGGCGATACTCGGCGGGCTTGCTGGTGCACTTGTCGGCTCAAGGTTTGGCGGTGGAAATGGTCAAAATGCCGCAACGGTTGTCGGCGCCATTGGTGGTGCAGTAGCGGGAGACCGAATTGGTGCGAACGGATCAAATGAGACTACACGAGATGAATGCAACACTGTTTATGAACAAGGTGAGCCTGCAGGCTACCAGGTGGTTTTTGATTACAAGGGAAAACAATCAACTGTCATGATGAATTACGAGCCAGGCGAATTTGTGAAGCTTCATAAAGTTGTCACAGCCGAATAAGGTGCCTTCATGATGGAGCAAAACACAATTCGCAGATCAGCATTCCTCAAAGCTTGTTCCATTTGTGTGGCTATAGCGATGTCCGCAAGCAGCATTGCGGCTCCGATTGAACTGCCTGATCTGGGAGATGCATCGCAAGCGGTTCTTTCTCCTCAGGCAGAACTGGCAATGGGTGAGAAAGCAATGCAAGGTTTGCGCGCCTCTGGTGCCTATTTTAACGATCCGGAAGTAAATGCCTATCTTAATAATTTGGGATATCGACTGGTCTCAGCAGATCCATCAATTAGTAGCCATTTCGAATTTTTTGCGGTGGATGATCCGGCCATCAATGCATTTGCCATGCCCGGAGGATACATTGGGGTCAACACCGGGCTCATTCTGGCTACTCAAAGTGAAAGCCAATTGGCTTCAGTGCTGGCACACGAAATTTCACATGTCACCCAACACCATATTGCACGCACTATCGCTTCTCATTCTGGCTCGCAGCTTGCCTCAATTGCCACTGCTGTGGCTATCATTCTGGCAGCTAAAAATAGCAATTCACAAGCTATTCCTGCGGCAATGACCAGCATGACGGCGGCTCAGATACAAGGGCAAATTAACTTTACCAGAGAAAACGAGCAGGAAGCAGATCGCATGGGGTTTCAGTTACTTGATCGCGCAGGATTTGATACCCATGGCATGCCAGAGTTTTTCGACAGAATGGAAAAACTCACCCGCACCAGCGAAAACAACACCCCTGCTTTTCTGCGCTCACATCCATTGACCCCGGGACGGATTGCAGAAGCGCAAGACAGGGCTTACGGAAAACCATACAAACAGATTCCAGATTCACTGGATTTCAACCTTGTACGTTCTTTATTGCGCAGTTACCAGGGAACACCAGAAAATGCGATTGCAGAAGCCTATGCCGAATTAAAAGAAGGACGTTACAGCATCCGCACAGCAGCAGAATACGGTTATGCAGCAGCTTTGCTGCGCGGCAAGCAATATCAGAAAGCGCAGGTTGAAATTGCAGCTCTTGACCACGAAGGAATTCAGCATCCCATGATTGAGGCACTCGCTGGTCAGATTTTGATGCAGTCTGGGCAGTTGCAAGCTGCACACCAAAGATACGAATCAGCACTAAAACTTTTTCCTGATCACATGCAATTAGTCTATGACTACCCTCGCCTTCTCATAACTGAAGAAAAAAACAAGCTGGCGGCTAATTTTGCCGAATCGGAACTGACTCATCGTCGTGGCAATGCCACATTGAATCAGCTTGCAGCAGAAGCCAATGCCAACTTGGGCAAGCTCACCCAATCTCATTTTTACCAGGGTGAGTATTACGCTGCGCTTGGAAATTTACGTGGTGCCAGCGAACAGTTTGATCTGGCAGTGCGCATTAATGATGGCAGCTTTCAGGACTTGTTGGTTGCAGAGAACCGTTTGAAGGATTTGCGCAGCCAGTTGCATGAACCCGATCAAAACAACGGTTCACGCAGAAAAAAATCACAACAGTCACTTGATGTATTTTAGCTTTGCAATTTTTTCGTTGTATTTGCCCAGTCGGGCAAATTTGTAAACAAAGGAGTTAACCATGAATTACCAAAACATTTCTCGTTTCTTGATCATCAGCAGCTTTGCCATGGGCGTATCTCTACCTGTCAGCGCAAACACGTCAGCAGATAAAAATCCTGATTGCAAAAACCGCTATGAAAACCACGGCCATCATGAAGGATTTAATCATGAGGGTAGATCCATTTCCCACTACATGCGGAATTTAAATTTGACCGAAGAACAGAAGTCCAAGATTAAGGCATTGGAGCAAAACGATTCTCAGGCAATGCAGGAAAAATTTAAAGCCCTTCGCGAAACAAAAATGGAAATTCGCAAAATCTCCATGTCTGGCAACTACGATGAAGCAAAAGTGAAAGCATTGGCCGAGTCCGACGCAAAAAACATGGCTGAGTTAACAGTCCTGCACGCCCGGAATGGCCATCAGATTTACCAGATACTCACACCAGAACAGCGCAAACAAATGGATGAACAACGCACGAAGTTTGAATCGATGCAGAAGACTAAACACAACACTGACTATGCGAAGCCAAATTAGTCGCCAACATTAAAAGCAAAGCGCCTGGCTCGTCTTGCTTTTAAATTAACAACACATATTATTAATTTGAAATATTCATCACATAATTAGCCAAGAGAGTAAGAAATGTCAGATAGTCTTCGTTTAGTACAAAATCCCGAAAAAACTGATCGCAACAACGCAATACAGAAAACCACTTTTCGTACTTTGTTGCGATTCAAGCGAAGAAATTTAAAAACATACTTTCAGCAATTCCTGCATAAACGCGTGTTAGATCAGATAGAAAAACACTGTGTGTTTATTGGCTATCCGCGAAGCGGGCATACATTAGTCGCATCTTTGCTTGACGCTCACCCAAACATAGTCATTTCCAAGGGTGTGGACCCCTTGAAATATGTTGAGCATGGTTTTAAGCTCACACAAATTTATGCACTCTACCTGACACAAGCCCAACGCTTTGCAAAAAAAGGGGGAAAGTCCAATGGCTATTCGTATATTGTACCCAATCAGTGGAATGGTAAATTTGACCAACTCAAGGTCATCGGTGACAAAAGTGGTGATCTACTATCAGAAAGACTACTTGCAAACCCGGAAATTCTGGAAAAATTTTTAGATGAATACCAGGCAAAACATAAATTTATTCATGTGATTCGCAACCCTTTCGATAACATCACAACCTATAGTACGCGAAATAAAATCTCTCTGGGGAAAGCAGCAACACATTATTTTTCTCTATGCGAAAGAGTTGAAAATGCCAGGAGAAATATTTTTCCCGGAAACTGGCTGGACATAAAAATCGAAGACCTCATTCGCGATCCCAAGCCCTGGATTGCCAAGTCATGTCTGTTTTTAGGACAGGAAGTCACTCAAGAATATCTGGAAGATAGCGCTGGCATAGTCTTTAAGTCACCACACGAAACCCGTTTTACTGCCCCATGGACACATCACCTGATCCATCGGGTTGAAACAGAAATCGCAAAATATCCTTTGTTATCAACCTACCGATTCGAATCCGAGAAAAATCCTCTCCAAAACAAGGAAGTGATACCTGAAACGAAAATTATTCCTGCTATAAAACGAAGCTATTTGAAACTAGCGGCTCTTCAGTAGTCATGCTAAATGTTGGAGCTTCACAGGCCCATTTACCTGACATTTCACAGACAAAACGTACAGAATATTGTTACGGCAATTCCAGACGGTAAAGTCAAGAGTGATACTATTGCTCGAAAGTGGATGTGACGGAACGCAGAGAGTTGCCCCGTTTGTTCAGCTGCTTCGAAAAAATCTAATCGATAATCAGACTATGCATCACTTCCATACAAATAATCAGTGTCAGTTTGAATCCGAGATTTAGTTAATGAGCCAATCATCACATAGGAATTGCGTATGAAGAATAAAACCATCTGGGTTTCTTTAGCAGTCTTGATATTAGTTGGTGCGACTGCAATTACTTTCTATGGCAAACAGAAAACGCCATCGGAACAGGATGGCAAAGGCGGGAAAAATGGTACCAACCGGCCAGCTCCAGTGGTAGCTATTCCTGCCAGAACAGGCTACATGGATATTATTATCAACGGATTGGGGACGGTTACCGCGCGCAATACCGTCACAGTAAAACCGCGCGTCGATGGACTACTGATGCGTATTGCCTTCCACGAAGGACAATTGGTCAAAGCGGGGGAAGTACTGGCTGAACTTGATTCGCGGACTTTTAAGGCACAACTTGATCAGACAAATGGGCAACTGTTGAGGGATCAGGCCTTGCTAGCCAATGCGCGACTGGATCTGGCTCGTTATAAGGGTCTGCTGGCAAAAGATTCAATCGCCGAACAACAGGTAGATGCTCAGAAATCACTGGTTCATCAGTACGAAGGACAGGTATTAACAGATCGAGCACAATGGGACAATGCCAAACTTCAGCTTGAATTCACGCGCATAACTGCACCGGTTGCTGGTCGTCTGGGTCTGCGCCAGGTTGATGTCGGCAATATGGTGCATGCAAGTGACACTGGCGGACTGGTTGTTATTACCCAGACTCAGCCAATCACAGTGGTTTTCACCATTCCGTCGGATAATCTTCCCGCTGTGATCAGCAAGCTTCAGGCAAATGAAACGCTAAAAGTGGAAACCTGGGATCGCGAGGGAAAAACCAAGCTGGCAATGGGTAAGCTACTGACATTTGATAACCAGATCGACCCGACCACCGGAACAGTGAAGCTCAAAGCTGAATTTCCCAATACTGACAACGCTCTTTTCCCCAATCAATTTGTCAATGCCCGCTTGCGTGTTGAAACAAGGCATGGACTGACACTTGTGCCAGTGGCAGCCATTCAACGTGGCACACAAGGCACATTTTTATATGTGGTAAAAGATGAGAATACTGTCAGTCTGCGCCCCGTTACACTTGGCCCGACGATGGATGATATAGTGGCAGTTGATAAGGGTTTGGCACCAGGTGAACAGGTAGTGATCGACGGTGTGGACAAGTTGCGTGATGGTGCAAAAGTCAAAGTGAGTTCGCCCGAATCACGCAAAGCTGACCTGAAGAAATCGCCAGAAAAAGGAGGGCGCAATAAACACCACAAGGTAAATAGTGAAAGCAAGGATGGTGCATGAACCCATCCCGCCTATTTATTCTGCGGCCAGTTGCAACCTCGTTGCTGATGGTCGCCATACTCTTGGCGGGCATGCTCGCCTATCGGTTGCTGCCTATTTCAGCTTTGCCGGAAGTGGATTACCCGACCATTCAGGTAACCACCCTTTACCCTGGCGCCAGTCCGGATGTCACAACATCCTCGATCACTGCCCCATTGGAGCGCCAGTTCGGCCAGATGCCGGGCCTGAATCAGATGTCATCCAGCAGTTCAGGTGGTGCCTCTGTTATCACGCTGCAATTCGGATTAGACCTTTCCCTTGACGTAGCTGAACAGGAAGTTCAGGCGGCGATTAATGCCGCGAGCACCTTCCTGCCCACTGATCTGCCGATGCCCCCCATCTACAGTAAAGTTAATCCAGCGGATGCCCCTGTCGTCACTCTGGCAATCACTTCTAAAACTCTCCCACTACCGAAAGTAGAAGACCTGGTTGATACGAGACTCGCACAGAAGCTTTCTCAATTGCCCGGTGTGGGTCTGGTCAGTATTGGCGGCGGGCAACGGCCCGCAGTTCGTATACAAGCCAACCCTAAAGCGCTTGCTGCAAATGGGCTCAATCTCGACGATATTCGAACTGCGATTGGCAATGCTAATGTCAACATGGCAAAAGGGAGTTTTGACGGTCCGGCGCGCGCTTCAACGCTGGATGCCAACGACCAGCTAAAATCTGCTGATGAATACCGCCAGCTCATTGTCGCCTGGCGTAAAGGCGCTCCGATTCGTTTAAGTGATATTGCCGACACGATCGATGACGCCGAGAATATCCATCTTGCGGCCTGGGCCGATAAAACTCCGGCTGTGATTCTGAATATCAGAAGACAACCTGGTGCCAACGTGATCAAAACGGTGGACCAAATCAAGAAATTACTGCCGCAATTACAGGAATCGCTGCCCAGCTCTGTTGAAGTAAAGATGCTGACCGATCGCACTACTACTATCCGTGCCTCGGTGGAAGATGTCCGCTTTGAATTAATACTGGCCGTTGCACTGGTAGTGATGGTGATTTTTGTATTTCTGCGCAGTGTTTCAGCAACCATCATTCCCAGCATCGCTGTTCCGTTATCTTTGATCGGTACCTTTGGCATCATGTATCTGGCTGGTTTCAGCATTAACAACCTGACGCTGATGGCCTTGACCATTGCCACCGGTTTCGTGGTAGACGACGCAATTGTGATGATCGAAAATATTTCCCGCTATATTGAAGCGGGAGAAACACCCTTACAAGCCGCACTCAAGGGCGCTGAACAGATTGGCTTTACCATCATTTCGTTAACTTTTTCACTCATTGCAGTGTTAATTCCGCTGTTGTTCATGGGCGATGTTGTCGGCCGGTTATTTCGAGAATTCGCCATTACACTGGCGGTAGCTATCCTGATCTCGGCTGTGATATCGCTTACGCTCACACCGATGATGTGCGCAAAACTGTTGCGCCATCATCCGGTGGCTGATCAAGGCTGGTTCTACCGAAAGACCGGCGCATTCTTTGATGCAATCATCGCGCGTTACGGCGTAATGCTCAATTGGGTGCTTGACCGCCAGCGCGCAACATTGCTAGTGGCCGCTGCTACCTTTGCGCTCACAGTACTACTCTATCTATTCATACCAAAAGGTTTTTTTCCGGTACAAGATACGGGTGTCATTCAGGGCATTACTGAAGCCCCTCAATCAGTTTCATTTTTAGCTATGGCAGAACGGCAGCAAGCCCTTGCCGATGTGGTTTTAAAAGACCCTGCAGTGGAAAGTTTGTCTTCGTATATTGGAGTCGACGGCACCAATACCACGTTGAACAGCGGCCGCATGTTGATCAATCTCAAACCAAAAAGTGAACGAGATGCTGATGCTACTGAAATTATCCGGCGTTTACAATCGGATCTGGCTCAAATATCAGGAATCACCATGTATATGCAACCGGTGCAGGATCTGACGATCGAAAACCAGGTAAGCCGGACCCAGTACCAATTCAGTCTTGAGGATGCCGATCCTGCTGAACTTTCTGAATGGACGCCAAAACTACTTGCGCGACTGCGCCAACTGCCAGAACTGGCAGACGTTGCCAGCGACATTCAGGATAATGGCTTGCAAGCCTATGTCGATATTGACCGGGATAGTGCAGGCCGGCTTGGAATCACGCCCGCAGCAATTGATAATGCGCTCTACAATGCTTTTGGCCAACGGTTGATCTCAACCATTTTCACACAGTCAAACCTTTACAGGGTCGTACTGGAAGTCAAACCCGAATTCAAAAAAGGACTGGAAGCAATAAACAGTATTTACATTGTTTCCCCCAGTGGAAATCAGGTGCCGCTCTCCAGTATTGCCCGCGTTACCGAACGTGCAACTTCCCTGGCTGTAAATCACATTGGCCAGTTCCCTGCCGCCACCATTTCCTTCAATCTTGCCCCGGGCGCTTCGCTTGGCAACGCAGTCAAAGCCATCCAATCTGCTGAAAAAGAAATGAGGTTGCCTGCAAGCCTTCAAACTGGTTTTCAGGGTGCTGCGCTTGCCTTCCAGGCATCTCTGGATAATACGTTACTGCTGATCCTTGCAGCCATTGTCACCATGTATATCGTTCTCGGTGTTCTCTATGAAAGTTATATTCACCCAATCACGATCCTGTCTACACTACCTTCCGCCGGGCTCGGGGCACTACTGGCAATATTAATATCTGGAACCAGTCTTGGCATCATCGGCATCATCGGTATTATCCTGCTCATCGGCATTGTAAAGAAAAATGCCATCATGATGATCGACTTCGCGCTTGATGCAGAGCGGAATCACGGCAAGTCACCGCGCGATGCTATTTTTGAAGCATGCCTGCTACGTTTTCGCCCCATTCTGATGACCACTTTGGCCGCCCTGCTCGCAGCATTGCCCCTGATGCTAGGTAACGGAGTGGGGTCCGAACTCCGCCATCCTCTCGGCATCACCATGGTAGGAGGACTCCTGGTAAGCCAGGTGCTTACCTTGTTTACCACGCCGGTGATTTATCTCGCCTTCGACAGGCTGGCACAGCGTTTCAGATCGAACCAGCCACAAACCGATGCAGCTGAATAAGTTCAAACAGCCATGAGTCTATCCGACACTTTTATTAAACGCCCCGTTGCCACTACTTTGTTGGCGCTTGGCATTACTCTTGCAGGTGCGATTGCATTCATGCAGCTTCCTGTAGCACCCTTGCCGCAGGTCGATTTTCCAACCATCTCGGTGCAGGCTTCGCTGCCTGGGGCAAGTCCTGAAACCATGGCAGCAACTGTGGCCACACCACTTGAACGATCGCTTGGTACGATCGCTGGCGTCACAGAGCTTACATCCTCCAGTTCGCTCGGTTCGACCCGTATCACATTACAATTTGACCTTGATCGCAATATTAACGGGGCTGCGCGAGATGTTCAGGCAGCCATAAATGCAGCTCGCAGCCTGCTACCCACTGGCATGCCCGGAAATCCGACCTATCGCAAGGTCAATCCGGCCGATGCGCCCATCATGATCCTTTCCCTCACATCTGAATCCATGACACGCGGTCAGATGTACGATGCCGCCTCGACTGTTCTGGCTCAGAAAATCTCCCAGATAAAAGGAATTGGACAAGTGACGGTAGGCGGCAGTTCTTTGCCTGCCGTGCGCGTGGAACTCAACCCGAGCGCTTTAAATCACTATGGAATTGGTGTAGAGGATGTTCGGACTGCCATTGTTGCCACCAATGCAAATCGACCGAAGGGTGCTGTTGAAGAAGGTGATAAACACTGGCAGATACTTGCAAATGACCAAGCCAAGAAAGCCGCCGAATATATGCCAGTCATTGTAGCTTACCGAAATGGTGCTGCGGTGAGGCTGACAGATGTTGCTCAGGTAAATGATTCGGTACAGGACATACGTAATGCCGGACTGGTTAATGGCAAGCCAGCAGTGATGCTGATATTGTTCCGGCAACCGGGTGCCAATATTATCCAGACGGTTGATGAAGTAAAAGCCCTATTGCCATTTTTGCGCGCATCTATTCCTGCATCTATTGACCTGTCGGTGGTGATGGACCGAACACCCACTATTCGCGCATCGTTACATTCAGTTGAAAATGCACTGATGATTTCAATCGCGCTGGTCGTCATGGTGGTATTCCTGTTTTTGCGTAATGGCCGGGCGGCAATTATCCCAAGCGTTGCTGTTCCCGTTTCGCTGATAGGCACCTTTGGCATCATGTATCTGGCTGGCTTCAGCCTGAACAATATTTCGTTAATGGCTTTGACCATTGCCACCGGATTCGTGGTGGACGATGCTGTTGTGGTTCTGGAAAACATTTCCCGCCATATCGAGGCCGGAATGACTCCATTCAAAGCTGCGATTCAGGGAACACGTGAAGTCAGCTTTACCGTACTGTCGATGAGCCTGTCACTGATCGCCGTGTTCATCCCTATATTGTTGATGGGGGGCATCGTCGGGCGATTGTTCAGCGAATTTGCCATCACACTCTCGGCAGCCATTCTGGTGTCGTTGGTGGTATCGCTGACTGTCACACCCATGATGTGCGCACGACTGCTACGTCCACAGTCAACAAAAAAACAAAGTCGCTTCAATCAGGCTAGTGAGCGCGCGTTTGAATCAATGCTGAAAGGTTACCGGACTTCCCTTGACTGGGCACTCGCACATGGCCG
>JAYVLG010000122.1:0-3042 GCA_043759595.1 Sulfurirhabdus sp.
AACGCTCACTACCATGGCTCTTTACCATAGCAGCTTGAGGTGGTTTGCTTTCTCCTCCTGCAAGGCGAAAACGGTAGGCCTGCTACCATCTCTAATACAACATGGTTTTGAAGTCTTGCGACTTCAGAACCTTCTCGGCACACACCCCATTGATTTCAAGCTGACTTTTTTAATTCTGTATCGTCCACTTCAATTATGCAAGACGCAAAACTCCAAATGATGTGCGGGGGCCACAGAGTAACCATATCTGTTCGAATGGATGTGTTTGCGGAATTGCTAAACCAGCTTGGTGTTCTTTGAAGTCTTCAAGTCTCCAGAGTGGGGACGCCGAGCGAATAAGCAACCAAACGCGCGATGTCTGGTATGTCTTTGAAGCCTTGCTGACAAGCAGATTGCTGAGCGGCATAAGCAACCTTCCGTCCAATGGCACCATGGCAGATTGCAATTGTTGTCTTGGAGTTGCAGCCGATTTTCCTGTTCGCCCCAATAGTCGCTTTGCGTCTGACTCCTCTCCGTAGACATGCCCCACCTCAACATGTAGCACCTGACCATCAAGAGAGCAAAGGCCATCAGGTTCCGGTGGGCTGCGCAACTCCTGGAAGGCAAGTCGACCTTGCCCATGCTCCAAAGCGAATGCTTCCACAAACTGTTTGAGTGCCCCTGTTTCAAGGCCGTGTTTTTCACTGGGCATGTGCATAACGTAGATACATCCGAGCGATTACATTAATGTATGGCATAGCTTTCTCCTGATAGAGCTAACGAATAGCGTTTACCCGACGTACTGATTGCCAACATATTCAGAGCGTTGACTTCATCCTATCCAACTCTTTTTCGATCTTCTCTATGTCCATTTCGAGTTGTCGTAATTCATTAAAATTGGCTTTGCGCTTACCTTGGCGCACATCAAGCAAATACTGCTTTCTGGCCGATTTTCCTAAGTGAACCGAGTCCTCGAAAAAGTTCTTAAACTCATTTTCCGAAGCTTCCATCATCTTTTCTATTGGTTTACTCTTAAATTCCAGTGCGCGTATAAGCACCTCAGCATTGTCCATTACCCAGAAGCGTTGCTGCGCATCAAGATGCGAAAATGGATCAACACCTTTGGCAATAGGTGGCGCTATTTGTGGCTTGCCGCCAGTTGCCAGTACCAGCAATGCATCTGCCGCCTCTGTCGGCAGATGCATTGCTAAGTCGAGCAGGCTGTCTTCGTCAGCCAGTTGCACATCGGACAACCAATCTTCCGGTACGCCATAGCTCAATAGAACATCTCTGGTAACGTGGGCAAATAGGGGCGGTTTCGATGTCGAAACCTGCATCACCTCGACATATTTCGGTATAAGAATTTTCTGCACCATCTCGCGTACTTCCACCAACTGTGCCGCACCGGTATACGGATGTGTTTCCAGCTTACGCCGTTCCGCCCAGTCATACGCTTTGTCGTGGTGATCTACATAACACAGCAGTAGGCTGACGGTTGTCTTGTGGACAATCAACCGTATGTCGCTACTAACTCGCACCGACCAAAAATTCTTGTCCCGCGCCTTATCCAACTTGTGGAAGCTCAAGCTTGGATTGGCCGGATTCATTTGCAGATCGAAGGCGGTAGTCTTGACGGCTTTCTGCTCATTACCAGTGAGTTTGGCGAGACTGTCTGTGAATGTATCGGATATAAGAAAGTTCATCACACAATACCCGGTAGCAGCATGATAAATATTGAAATGTGAATTGCGTTTTGCATTGGCCACCTCACATCATGATAAAAACGGAGTCATTGAGTGGCGGATTCAACTCTGAAGTGCAACTTTTACACGAACCACGAGGGACAGGCCTTACGTTTGACATTATTTTTGCTTCTTTGAAACAGCTGAAGATGGCTTACGCACAACAAAACGAGTGCCTGTTTGTTCGGCGAGTTGGCGGGCTTTTTCTGCGGCACGCATCAAAGCCTGCGGAACTTTTTGCATATCAGGATCATGTAAATGGGAAACAGGTATTTTCATTTTTATTGCCCTTCATCTATCAAAACAGGAGGTATGTCTGAATTATCATACAACTGCCAGCTGTTGACCAATGTTTTATACCTGTCAAAATTCTTGATGCCTTGCGCAAAACGGCGGCGAATCACATCCTCAGGAATATTGTGTCCACCCTGGGTTACTCTGGCAGCCACACGGTCAATTGCAATCTCAACTTCATGGAGTGACAGAAAAATCAAATTCACTACATAGCCGGAAGCTCGCCATGCAGGGATCATCTGCGTATATGTCAAACCGGAAAGCGTTGTTTCAAATGCAAAGCTCTCACCGCGTACAACGTGCTCGGAAATTGTCTCCAGCATAATTCTGCCAGCCTTGAAAGCTGCCAGCTCTGGCGCAAAGGGAGACAATCCTGCAGCAATCAAATCGGCATTTACAAAATTTGGACAATTCGCCTCGTAAGGCAAGAACTCGCGGGCAAACGTGGTTTTTCCCGCGCCGTTCGGCCCGGCGATGATGACGATGCGTTTGATGTATGCGGAAGAACTCATTTTCTATCCCCGCTTAGTGCCTGTGCAATTTCCTCATTCGTATTTGACGAATCCCAATCGGTCTTTGCTTTGGGAAGCGCAGACCATGCACCCGGCTTGCGCACAGCATCTTGCGTTTCCTTTTCTAGCCCCGCCATCTGCTCACCGTGTAGTTTGATATCCTGATACATTGCATCTGGCGCAAGATCAAGGCCGCCAGGCCATGTGACCGCACCGTCAACCACTGCAAGCTCTCGAAATTTTACCGGGTCGCACAGAAGCGAAGACACACCTTGAAAAAAATCTGGCGAAAAGCGCACAACGCCTTCGAGTCCATCGGTAAAGCGCACCAGAATAGCATGGTCATCCAGCACGCGAGCCTCAGTAATTCTCCAGTAGGCCGCCATGATGTGCTACCGCTTATTTGCGTCTTTACGATTAAAATGATAGCCGCGAGTGGAAATTGACACGGCTTCGAACAAATCGGTAATCTGATCTTTCCCCATCAGGTTAAAATCATCAGGAATAGCAATCTC
>JAYVLG010000123.1:0-4988 GCA_043759595.1 Sulfurirhabdus sp.
CTGCATTCCACATTGGGCAATTTGCCACCGCTGGCTTACGAAATTGAAATGGCAGCAAAAGAACCTATTGAAGTGTCCGAAAATACTTGACCACTACAATATGCCTGCCAATATTTTTGCGCGAAATAAGGAATGTCGTTCAAGTTGGGAGTTTCGCCTCGCTGAGTTGCGACTATTCCTAATGTCTTTTCTAAAAACCATAACTGCTGGGGGTCGCTTAGCGAAAACGAAAAGTCTCCTGGCTTGGCCTTAACCTCTGTAGAGCTAGGCCCCAAGATGAAAACGTGTCGGTTCGGTGTTGCTTCAAGATCTAGCGAATTAAGAAAAAAAGTAGCATTGGTGCCGACGTGTTGTCCAGTTAGTTTAGCGCTTGAGAAAGCCGCTTCACGTTCATCCGCTTGTAGTGATCGAATTCGGATATTTTCTTGAGCTGCAAGTGCGTTATTAAACTCAGCAAATGCATAAACTAATTGCGCTTCCGCTGCCATATTTTGTTTAGCAGTTGGTGGCTTAATATCACTAACTGATGGTGCTTTCGCGATTAAAGTTGCCCTTAGATCGCTAGTTAGCCGTGAGGTTATATGTTCCAATGCACGCAACTTAGCTTTTAATGTGCGGTCCCATGCAGCGCTCATTCTAGGTAAATGTTGTGCTCGCTGAGTTGGATTCCAAAATTCATGAATACGCTCAATTGGTACCTGGCTCGTTAAAGGATCTTCGTAAAAGGAATCTATGCTAAATAATGCATCTGGATCAACTACATTAGACGAGTGGTAAAAGCGTGCGACATTTAGTAGTGAATATACATGTGGTATCGGTGTCGCCACAGAAGTGCGAACAGCATCTGCAACAATGGCTATTGCTGAGCCACGATGAATGAGTGCCGGATTTGCTATTAGTTCTTTTGGGGGAAAAAGCCATGCAAGATGTTTAATAGCTTTTTGCACGAGCAAAGTGTCGAGGTGTCGCCCAATTAAACGTGTTAAGTGCTCATAAGTAACCGTGTCCCAGATATATATTTGTAAGGAGGGATCATTTAACTCTTTTTCTACTTTTTTGATAATGTTATGGATTGCTTCGAGAAATGATATAAATACATCACGTTCTACATTTAAGGATCGATCGGTTACCAAAAATTCATGATGCTCCCTCATTCCCTTACGTTTATTGTCGTTCTCTTTTGGCCACCAACTGGCATTAATCGCAAATGCGACAGAAATTGCACTTGAGGGGTCGAACTCAGCAATTATAAAAATTCTGACTTTTGGCCAACTTGGAAGCACCGATGAAGACGGAGATCCAAGAGCGACACCGCTGTATCCACTTGATAATGCGCTGGCACGCCCCTTGACAATTCCCCTGGTTGCACGCAATTGAGGGTGGGCATCGAAAACTGAGCTCTCAACGGATATTTGAGCAATCTGGCTTACTTGAAGAACGGATTGGGATCGAAGCTTGCGAAAAGCTCCACGAGGTACGAAAGCAATTCGGCTAAGATGATCAATTTGTTTTGCTTCGGGGACACATAGATTAACCGGAGGAGGGGCACTTGCCCCCCAATGTATTCCAAGGTAATCACAATTTCGGCATCTAGCTGTGACTTCCCATGGTAGCTGCTTCCACGTTGGAGCGGCATCTAGAATGTAGGGGAGTAATACGTTTAGAATACGACCTAAACGTGGGACAAAAACATCAATTGGTGCGATTTCGATTTCTTTTTCTAAGCCCTCACCCAACTCCTTGAGGGTAGGGATTCTCCCTGCCCGCCTCGCCAAGTCAGCGGCCCTAATGATAGGGGATGCTTCATAAGATCCTGGCCAAACGGACGGATCTGCTCTGACAAAGTACTTATGGTTTCGACCAGAATCCTTTAACCACCCGGCGAGTGCCATTGAATATAGTACCGTTTCCGCAAAATATGCAGCTGATGGCTCTGAGGTAAGCTTAATATCGATAATGCGCAATCCTTTTCGCTTATCATCTAATGGACGGGGGACCACAGACCCATCAAAAAGCACCTCATGTATTTGGTCGAATGCATCGTCGATATAGATAAGATCTGGGCGTAACAGCGAAAATTTAAGGTTGTGGGCGCTGGCAGCAAGTGCATCTAATCCAAAAAATTCTTTAAATGAAGCAGTCAATTCAAACTCAGATTCGACAAGAAACCGTGTTTTTGAACTGCTATCTAAAGCGGTACTTAATGAAAGTGGCTTGATGCGTGCATTGTCTTTAGGAGTTGGGGCGGGTAACCATTGCACTCGATCTTTACCGAATGTCTGAAGAAGATCTTGCACTTTTTCGTATTGCCACTCTTCTCCTGCACGTGCAACCAAATCAAACCCTGGTCTGGTTGGCTCTCGTTCAGGCATGCCGAATTTGGATCGCAGGTTCTTATCTGCAGCACCAGAGTGATTATATAAATCTAAAGCAAATCTTCGTTCGCAGTCAGATTTAAGGTACGCCGATAGAATACGTTTACTTAATTTTGGCATGAAAGCACACTAACCTTTAGGGAAGCCTTTGTTCATAATGATGTACTAAGAATTTATAATATGTGAACTGTATCATGCAGCACTCACATACGGTGATTATTATGACAAACTACTAGGGAGGATTAAAGATCAGAGTGGCAAATTTGCGGAACAATCACGTCAGTCACACCGAAATGGGAATGTAGTGGTCAACTATTTACGGACAGTAAATAAAGCTTATCTTCAGATGCAACAGGCGTCATTCCATCGTTAAAAGAATGAGGTCACCTTCTGTTGTAATAAGTCATCAGGTACTGGCTGAAATCATTCGTCTAGCTTTTCCACGACTCCTAGGATCAACCAGAATGGTTCTTGGAACCCACTAAGTTAGCCAAGACCTCATTCGTGATTTTGCAGAACTCATCACGAACTGTTTCTTCTGATGCCATTAAGCCCCCAGCAGTAGAAAATGAAAATGTGAGTGTACTGCCAGTACTAGAATCGGATTCCACAAGGATGTTTAATGGTGCGGTTTTTCCGCCTTGTGAGTGTGAAACCTGCTGCGCAGCGGAAATCATGCCCATATTTTTATCTGACTGTACGATTTGATACCCTTTCTTTACAACAGAAGCGTAGGCCTTCTTAAAAGCCTTATCGGCGCTGATGCCAGTTAAAGCGGCAGAAGTTTTGTACTGTTTACCAGAAAAGAAGTTGCCAGACACGGTAAAATTGCTTGCACACCCACCTTGATCATCTGCGCAACGCTTCTGAATGGATTGAAAAACCCAACATTTCATTGGGGAAAAAATCACCCCTAGAGATTCTTAGAACGCCTGGTGGAAAAAGTATTTTGATTCAGATTTTTACTAATATCGAGCGAGGAGGCTGTTTATAAAACGGTTTTTGCTTTTCATTACCCGCTGCCGAAATTATAAATCGTGGATGGAAGTATGCTATTTGCTCATCTCAAGCACATCCTCAGGCTGGATTGACTTAAACTGCGAGGACTGAGCGGTGCGACTGACAAATTAACTTTGGCTGCTGTCGTACTAAACTTTCAGCGAATGACCAAGTTTATCGCGCAACCACCGACGACTCACTGTAAAAGTGCGCTTGCATAAGGCGAAACCATATGGATTAACCAACAAATCGGGCATTAAGACCTGGTTGCACAACCCAAAGGAGCGAATTCCAAGTGCTACTCCACCGTCTGGCCATCAAGCTGACTACAACATCAGTTATTGATTTGCAGTATCATTCACAAATATGCGGACAGGATGATTTATGGAGTTAAAGTGAATCAACCAGTCACAAAAATAAGCGCGCATTTTAAATATTAAAAGTACTTACCGGCGGGAACTGTTAACAACCTAAACCCTATGCCTAAAACGACTACGCAAGAAATCAGACAAGTGCTTCTTGAGGTGATCAGCGCTGAGCAACCACGAAACCCTCTCGAAGGGAGCCTTCAACAGAACACAGTTCTCACGCAAGTGACTCAGCGACTAAACATTACCAACGACATTGAGCTTGAGCAAGCTGTTCTTGCAGAATGGTTCGGTCTTTTTAATACAGGTTACCTTTCGTGGGGACACAATCTCAGCAATAGTAGACCACCGTTTTGCCATGTCACGGCGCGTGGTAAAAGTACCCTTGAGAACATCAGCCGAGACCCTGGCAACCCGGCAGGCTACCTTGCTTACCTGAGTTCGCTCGCGCCTTTGAGTCCGGTGGCAATGTCATACCTGACGGAAGGTTTGAACTGCAATGTTGGCGGGCATTATAAAGCAGCCGCAGTAATGATTGGTGGCGCCGCTGAGAGTGTTGTGCTTGAACTACGTGATCATCTCGTCCAACGTCTTGATGAGCTCGGTCAACCCTTTGCTCAAAAGTTGACCGATTGGCGCATCAAAACAGTACTCGACGAATTGCAGCAATTTGTCGATGCACGCAAGGCAACATTGACCCGCGAGTTACGCGAAGAGTTCTCGGCATATTGGCCAGCCTTTACTCAGCAGATTCGCGCTGTTCGCAATGATGCAGGGCACCCCTCCAGCGTAGACCCGGTATCCCCAGAAGCAGCCCATGCTTCGTTCCTCGTATTTCCGCTACTCGCACAACTTGCCGCAAGAGTCCACGATTGGATTACAAATCAACTCAAATGAAAACAAGGCCGCTAACTCATACCTCCCAGTGCCTGCACGAAAATTTGCGCAGTCTGGTAAATTCAAACATTTAGCATTTAGGATCTTACTATGCGTGGTAAATGTCTCTGCGGAAAAATTGAATTTGAAGTTCTCGGCACGGTTCCGAATCTTTACCAATGCCATTGCTCTTTATGTCGAAAGCAAGGTGGTACCTCTTCAAATACTGCCGCTATCGTTGCTAAAGATCAATTCCAATGGGTAGCTGTAGTGGCTCGCGTTTCAAACCGGCCATGCTCGCATTTGACGCGATTCCCAGCTCAAATTAACTGCAAATGAAATGGTACTCGTGCTCACATTATCTGCAAAT
>JAYVLG010000124.1:0-59851 GCA_043759595.1 Sulfurirhabdus sp.
GCTGATGGCATTATGTGGGGTTGGACCAGCCAGGGGTCGGGTATGGGTAACACTAATCAAAAAAAATTACGGGCGTTTCCGGATGAGAACTAAATAACAGTTAGTTTGATTACGCTCACCATTACGGATGTAAGGATTTCTCTTTTCAACCGACTAACATGCGGGCAATCCAAATCCCCAGTCTCGCTTTATTTGGCTGCTCATTTTTTAACTGGAATACAAAGTGGTCAGAGGACAGGTGGTCATGAAACGTAAAATTCTTATTGTCGAGGATAACCCGGAAATTGCGTACCTGGTTGAACTCCATCTACGTGATCTTGGGCATACGGTTGTTGTGGAAAGGACGGGAACAGACGGTTTGTCACATGCTAAGGCTGGCGAATTTGACATGGTTATTCTTGATCTGATGCTTCCTGGCATGGGGGGACTGGACATATGTCGCCATCTTCGCAGCCAGTCAAATTATGTGCCTATTTTAATGTTAACCGCGCGATCTTCTGAAATTGACCGGGTGCTGGGACTTGAAATCGGGGCTGACGATTATCTCACCAAGCCTTTCAGCATTATGGAACTGGTCGCCCGGGTTAAAGCGATTTTTCGCCGCTTGGATGCACTGAGCACCAAACCTGAGGATATCCGCATGATTCAAGCTAAAGAACTCAGCATCGACCTTGGTCGACATGAAGTGGTGGTTGAAGGCAAACCGGTAGACCTGACAGCGAAGGAGTTTGATCTGCTGTCGTACTTTGCACAAAATCCGGGGCAGGTTTTTACACGCGCCCAATTACTGGATAGAGTCTGGGGATATGGGCATGAAGGTTATGAGCATACCGTCAATTCCCACATTAACCGACTGCGCACCAAGATTGAAACCAATCCGGCTAAACCCCAGCACATACTGACGGTTTGGAGTGTGGGTTACAAATTCCGCGATCAGCATGCATTACCCGGATGAAAATCCTGCAAACCTTGTACGGCAAACTCGCCGCCACCTTGCTGGTGCTGCTGTGTCTGATCGGCTTGATCTTTCTGGCTGTGACCCATTATTCCAATACGTTATATCAACAAGAGGTAAGCCAAAAACTGAATCGTGATCTGGCACAACACATCGTTGCAGAGAAAATTCTGTTACAAAATGGTCGAGTCAATCAACCTGCATTGGAAGAAGTCTTCCATATGCTGATGATAATCAACCCCAGCATCGAACTCTATCTGATCAATCTCAAAGGAGAGATACTGGCATTTTCGGCCCCACCGGGCAAAGTCAAAAGCAAAAGCATTAATCTGCGGCCCATTCAGACTTTCCTGACTGACGCTTCTGCCCTTCCCATTTTTGGGGATGACCCCCGTGACCCTTCGCAACGTAAAATTTTTTCTGTTGCCCAGATTACTGATCTGCAAGGTGCGCAAGGTTATCTTTATATCATCCTGGCTAGCGAAGAATATTCCACCATTTCACAAGCGCTAGAGCGCAGCTATGTTTTGCGCGGGAGCGCCTGGGTGATTGGGCTTGCAATCGCCATTGCTGCGGGTGCGGGCCTGCTCATATTTGGCGTATTGACCAAACGTTTACGCAAACTGACCCATGCTGTTGCCCATTTCAAACAGGGCAGCTACGCACCTCAAAACCTGCTTGCGTTAAACACACCCAGTAATCAATTTGACGAAATTAATCAGCTTACTCTTGCCTTCAAGGAAATGGCAGCCAAGATCGCTCAACAATTACAATCACTTAAACAGACAGATACCATGCGGCGCGAGCTGGTGGCCAATATCTCTCACGATCTTCGTACACCGCTTACTTCCATGCAGGGTTATCTGGAAACATTACAACTAAAATCAAATAGCCTGACGCGTGAGGATCAGGAAAAATACCTGGAAACGGCTATCAGTGAAAGCCATCGTCTCGGTTATCTGGTCAGTCAATTTTTTGAACTGGCCAAACTGGAATGCCATGAGGTACAACCGGCTCCTGAAAATTTCTCATTAAGTGAGTTAGCTCAGGATGTTGTACAAAAACTGGAATTATCCGCCAAAAAACGGGGCATTCACCTGAGTTCTACCCCCTGCTCCACGCTCCCTTTTGTTCAGGCTGATATCGGCATGATTGAGCGTGTGCTGGTCAATTTAATCGACAATGCCTTACGTTTTACACCATCAGGTGGCAGCGTATGGGTAACACTGGTTCTGAATCGAGACAAAGTCAACGTCAGCATATCGGATACCGGTTGCGGCATAGCACCGGAAGAGTTGCCCCTGCTATTTAACCATGCTTACCGGCTATCCCGTATTTCCAGACACCAGCCTGATTCAACCGGCCTGGGGCTCGCCATTTCAAAGCGCATTCTGGAAATGCACGACAGCCAAATAAAGGTGCAAAGTGAAATCAACATCGGCAGCACATTTTCCTTTACTTTGCCTGTTGCAAAGACCTGATCAATCCAATTTCTGACGCCGTGATGAAAATGTGATATTTGCGTGATAACCCTGTGACTTTAAGCTGCGATGATGTATTTGAGCGGAAAAAGGCTTTAGTTGCCAAGACCGTTTATCAAAGTAGTTTTTAAATCACGAGGAGATCAACATGAAGAAACCAGTCTTAACAGCATTAGCAGCGGCAATTACTGTCAGCGCATTATTTACTGCTCCAGCAACATATGCAGATGAAGGGCGCGGCGGCGTTCGGCACTACGCTATCACCATTACCAATATTACCCGCGGACAACCCATTGCGCCACCGGCAGTGATTGCACACAACAGTGACTACAAAATGTTCAAACTAGGGGATGCGCCAACACCTGAACTTGCCCAGTTGGCAGAAGCAGGAAACGGCTCTTTGGTGCTGAGCGCGGCAGCCTCCATGCCTTCCGTTTACAAAACAGCGCTCGGAAGTGGCGGAATTTTACCTGGCACATCCCAGACCATAGAAATCGAAACGACAAAGGAATACTCTCAAATTTCAATTGGCGCCATGTTGGGCACCACCAATGACGGATTCATGGCAGTGCGTGGCATATCTGCACCAAGCCGTGGTTCAGTGGATGTAGAAGCCGAAGGGTACGATGCAGGTAGCGAAGCCAATTCCGAGACTTGCGCCTTTATCCCTGGCCCCCCATGTGGCGATACAAGACACAATCCAGCAGCGCCTGAGGGATATATTCACATCCATGCAGGAATTCATGGCGTTAGCGGTGGAGACTTGATTGCGGCTGATCGCGATTGGCGCAACCCAGTGGCTCACATCGAGATCAAGCGTATTGATTAAAAATAAGGGCCGGGTTACCGGCCCTTATTTTCTTGTCAATGTTGCGCTGAAATGAACAATCACCCAACACGCTAAGCAACAGTAAGTTACTGGAATTTTTGCATGGCCAGAAACAAGCAAGCACCATCCACATATAATAGTTTTTCTGGAGCAGAATGATGATCAATGCTATTGGACCGGTGACACGAACCAACTCCAACAGTAGCGGCACATTCACCTCAGGTCTCGAATCCCGAATTGCGCAATATCAAATGGCGTTATCCAACCGCGTTCATATCGATTCTGCCAATATGCGTGAAGACAAAGAAAAAATCCAGACGATATCGAGCAAACTCAGTGCCGCCAAAGCACGACTAGAGAGTATCGTTGCTGAAAAGTCGAACAGCCAACCAACCAAACTCAAATCTGAAGAAATTACCTCGAGCATGGATGTGCCTGCTTCGGGCAAAAAGGATAAAATTGGTACCAAATCAGCATCAGCATCGAAATTAGCAGACACGACTATCGGTAGACATGTAGATGTGTTTGCATAGCAGTCCAAAAACAGCACACTCCAACCTATCCAACTAAGGTTTCCAGGTTAATAACCATTTGCGCATTGCTAGCCTCATATTCCTGTTGTTTTCAGATATAAATGTTCCTTATTATCAATCATCCTCAGCCAACTAAACGGGTTATATGTTTATAGTGAATCATATACAACTCGTTAGCTTGTTTATCAAGCGATTTAGGCAACTTTGTACATTAACCGCAGAGACGCGGAGGCGCAGAGTTGAATTGCCTAAAAATAAATTTATGATGCTTTGTTATCTTGCGAGGCTACTTACGCTCACAGAGCATTGTCTTTCTCCGCGTCTCAGCGCCTCTGCGGTTATAGCTAAGTTTTCTGATTTTGTAGAAATTCTAAAATTGATGAATATTATCAATATAGCTGAGCTTTCTTGCTAATCAGTTAAATGTTTACAAAGTAGATGGCGTTTGCGCATGATCTTATTCCTCACACCAATCGAATTCCCGCATATTATTTCGAGGAACCTTCCTGATAAAACAATGCCAATTGTCTATATGCGCGTGGACAAGCAGCTTTCAATATTTCTGGTGCGGTAAAAAAGTACTCGCTCAGTACAGCAAAGAATTCTGCCGGGCTAGTGGCTGCATAGGGATTGATGCAAGCCGGCCTGGATGATGCCAGATTTTTCTGCAATAAAGCATAGGCGTCGCTCAAATCTTCGGCCCAGCGCTTTCGACTCATGCCACTACGCAATGGAGGCAACCCATTCATCACGCCATTCAGCGCATCCAGCTTATGGGCAAATTCGTGTAGCACAAGGTTGTGACCAGGGTGCGGATGATAGCTATCTTGCTCCACCTCGGGCCAGGACAAAATGACAGGACCCCGCAACCATGACTCTCCCGACAAAGCAGTGGCTTCATGGTGAATCAGGCCGAACTCGTCCGGCTGATCATGATTCACACGAAACGCGCCTGGATAAATGATGACTTCGACCCAATTATCAAAGTATCCGACATCCAGATTCAAAATCAGCAAACATGCTTGAGCCGCCACCGTCACGCGCATCGGCAACGTCACGTCCATGCCTTGCACGCCATAAATCGACTTGTTATGCAAAAACCATGTTGTGAGTTCCCGCAAATGTGCCATTTGAACGGCATCCAACCCCTGCAGCACCACAATACGTCGGGTCACGCCATGCCAAATATGGTGGGGTATCGGATTTCGTCGCAGTATTCGGCGCATCCGCCAGCGCCGAAGCGTATCGCTAAATGATCTCACAGTATTTTATCTGCAATTACTGCACAGGATTTTTTCAACAATTAACCTGTTAATTTAGCTGTAACTTCGTCTAACGCAGTGCGCATTGCAGCCAATATCAGCTTATCGGCCGCCAGTTGGTCAATTTCGGGAATATCCCAATCGAAGATGGTACGATATTTTTCTACCAGACTTCGCATATCCGCAACAATGTTGCTAAGATGCGCATCCAGTTCCAGCTGTTCTATTTTCTGCATGTTCTTTTCTCTTTGATTAGTAAGTGCGAAAAATCTCGAAAGGCGCATTACTTCGGCATGACTTCAGATTTGTCCTTTACTGCGGCAGTTAGCAGGCTGAATGCAAGAGGAACATCTGTCGCAAGAATTGCTCCAGATACAGATGCATTACACCCCATCTTTCTTATCAGGGCAAGCAACATCCCCAAACAGGGTGATATCCGCATAAGTATCTGTTGTAAAGGTAACCAGCACGCAGCTTTTCTTGAGTAAGCCATGTGTTGAAGCTTGCGTCATTGCGCTAACAAATCGATTCTACTCCTCTCCCTGGATAATTACAGACTGACTATATCCTAGCAATCACAAGATGTGATTAATGCTTTTGGTGTAAATACAATGAGAAAATACCGCAATCAGACTACAAATACTCAAAAACAAGAAAATAATGATTAATTTGTTACAAATGACTATTTCAGTATCCAAAAATTTAAATATTGTCCATTAACCCATTCCTGATTTTTCTGGTTAAATCCATTTTTATTAACGAGTTAGTGAAAACAGCAATTAATACTTGCAACTAAAATTATCTGTGCTATAAAAATCTATAAAATGCATTAGACATAGCTACCGCTGATAAGAGTAAAAACCAATTCGTGGATAACCTCCTATATTCAGCCAAATTTTTTCAACTGGATTGGGAGAGAACACATGAGCACGCGTCCTTGCATCACCTTCAATCTGCTTCTATTTTCTTTATTTGCCAGCGCTAACGCTAATGCAATTGGCATACTGGCAACAAACTTATTACCTTCGGAAATCCAATCCTGCTTCTCCAGCGGATCATGCACCTCAGTATTCCAAACCGCTTCAGATACCATTTTCCAAAACACTTATGAATCGACAAACATTTCGGCCTATCAATACAAAGAAGGCTCTGTAGACAAATGGCTGGTTCGCTACAACGCGCTGGCTCCATCTCACTCTTCTGGCAATTCATATGACAGTTTTACCAATACTTATAATAGCTACAACACAGCTTTAACTGGCAGCTTATGGCTTAGCGCAAGCCAATCCTACGATTTGGCAGCTTCATATCATTCATTCAACCTGTATTTTGATAAACTCTCGCCATCCTTGACATTGGCGGGTGGGTATACGTCTGCGCATTTCAATCTCACCTCCGCCGATTTGCTCGCTGGTGGCGGGTATTCACAAATCTCCAATTACGGAAATACTGTACAAGGTTCCCTGGTGAGCGGGCCAGGACCAGATGATCTATCTGGCATTAACTATTGGTCCTGCATTGAATGCGACTCAACAGTACAATTCAGCCTGGCCATGATGAAATATGCCAGTTCAGGCGGGTTAGCCCAACTATTCTTCAACCCGGCAGATACCCAAGCCCTTGCATTCCAGTTCAATGAATACCACCCTGATTTTGGTTCAGGTTCAAGCACATCAGAAGTGGCGTTGTACGTGCAGCCTGTACCTCTGCCTGCCAGCTTCTGGTTGTTAACTTCAGGCTTAATCGGCTTGCGTGGTTTAATGAAAAGAAAAACAGTTTGAGATAACAAAATTAACTACACATACAAATGGTTGTTAATGACACCTCCATTAACCACACCCCTTCTGCTTCCACATCAATCCCCATAAAATCACGAGTAACAAACAAATTTTCTTATTGAAGAAAATTTAATGCTTCCGTGATCTTTCCGTGATCTTTCTCAGGCACGCTATGTGAAAAGTGCATCAATAGGCTCCCTGCAGCATTGCGATCATTTGCTGTGCAATCGTCAAGACATTTTCGCAAGCAATTTTTTACCGAAATATATGTTATCCGACTGGGAATACTTTCATTTAGCCATTCGTTTACAGCATATTCACACAACATTTTTAGGCAATATTGGGTGAAATCGGTCCACCGATTAAGCGTGCCAACAGCAGGCTTGTTACAAATAGCAGTTAAATTTCAATATGGAGGAAGTATGTTAAACACATTGACTGATTCAAATCGTTATTTCTGGCGTGCATGCTTGGCAGCGACCATTTTTTCCGCCGCGCCAATGGCGCATGGCGCACCTTTAAGTAACGGCACGGTACTGACTATCAAACAAGGGGGAACTGGTTATCCTGAAGGTACGTGTACTGGCTCCTACGTCAGGTTCCTCAATAATGCGATCCTTTGTTACCCTATTGGTCCAGGCTTGGACGGTGGCTTGGTTATTGGCAAGAATCAAAAAAGTGGCGGGCAAGAGCAGGCCCCGAGTGGAAGCAATGCCAAGCCTGGGGAAATGGCCAGTGCATTCTATGTCCCGCAGGTGTATGAATCTCTGGCAACGGTGCCAATGACTGGGGCGCAAGGTGGGGTTGCTACGACGGATGCCTCATTGAACCGGTTTGACGATGTCTCGTGTTCCGGTGCTGCGTGCCTTGGGAAAGTGGAAATCAATACCATGCACTTGGCGGCTGATGGCAAGGTATACCCTGGCGGTTGCGCTTCCCAGGACTGCACCAGTACCGGAGGCTCCGGTGTGAAGTCCTGGACTGTGGCTGCAGACCGTACTTATGTATTGGATATCCTATATGGAGATCCCGCGATCACACAAATACAGGTGCATCTTGAAGGCTCTATCGTACCGGCGGGGAATACACCTCCCATCGCATCTCCCGTCACTGTGAACACCACTCCGGGTGTGGCCGTTAATTGGACGCCTGTGGTATCGGATGCAAACGGCGACCCATTGACCTGTGCGCTTGTGAGATTGCCATATTACGGCACACTGACGCTCGCAGCAAATTGTTCGGGTGGTACTTATACACCGCCCAATCCACTTTTTACCGGGAAAGAGTGCGGGGCGTATCAAGCCTATGATGGTAAGAACGTAAGCGCCCAAGCCGAAATTTGCGCCAACATCTCGACGACGGTAGCGAGTACCTGTGAGTCTAAATATCCCCTAAAGCAAATTGCGCTTAACGGCGATGGATTCGGGGCCGCCAACAAGACGTTGCAGGTCAGTTTTACAGGCAACATTATTCAGACTTCCAGCACCTCCGTAACTGCATGTAAGTCAGCCCCGCTTTCCTACACCGCTATTAGTACTGTCGGAACCGCTACGTGCAAAGTGAACGGTATTGCCAAAACAGCCAGCGGAGCATTAGTGCCCGGAGATGTACTTACTTGCACCAACAAACCGACGGGCTCTGATACCGATAAATTCAACATTTATGGAGGTTAGGTAGTACGGGAACCTGCTCAATTGCGGCGGGGTTCAATAATTTTCAAACAAGTCCCATGATTAGCCACAATATTGTGGCTAATTTACGCATACCAACAAAAGGAGATATGCGAAGTGGATCAACAAAGTTCAGTTTCAAAAAAGGTTGCAGATGGCTCTTTGTGGAAAATTGCGGTACGGAGGATACATGCTAAGCAGCATTGGTTGCTTCGCGCTGGCCGACTGGGTTTATTTGACCAAAGTGCCGCGATACTCTCAAACACCTTCGGTCGCAGCGATACTGACGTTGGGTCTGTTGCCTGTAAATTGAAACAATTTAGCGCGATCAATCCACTTTTTGGCAATATAAAAGACGGCGTTTTCCAGATACCACGCGTTCGATTTATCAAAATACAACCACCGTTACTTCGCCGAGTTCCAATATCGACTCAACCATCGCTTCGACCTGCCTGTTATTCTGGTCAGACTACGCCCAGCTTCATTTGTCACTTTTTCTAACCCTGAATACCTTATTAGCACGGCTGTACATTACGGATAATCAGATCTACTTTAATGAGAACACTTGAAACTTGAAAGGATTGCGCTTGATTGCAAGACACCACACATCCGTGTGGTGAAATCTTAAAAGGAGGAAGGAATCATGAGAAATACGTTTAGATGGCGTTACATTTTCGTGCTGATTGCTGGCTTTATTGGGCTGCTCGCGAACACGGCATGGGCTGAGAGTAAATTTTACGGGTTCGTATCAAAGTTGGATGGCGCGCAGCAAGTCCCTTCGAACAGCAGTTTAGCCACGGGTTTTGGCAAAAGCAGTTACGACCCAGCCACCAACAAACTGAGCTTGTCCATTAATGTTACCGGCATTTCAAAAGCAAACCTGACCGGGGCGCACATTCATCTTGGTGCGACAGGAAGCTCAGGTCCTATCATCCTTGATCTTGGGCTCACTGGGTGGCAGACGACTGCAACCGGTATCAGCTTGAATACGACGCTGACTTTCCCCGAGGCAAATGAGCTTGAACTGATAAATGGCAACACTTATCTGAACTTGCATACCACAACTTTCACAGGCGGTGAAATTCGCGGGCAAAATATCGTGGCGGCGAAGCTGGTAAGCCTCGGATACGCGACTCCCTCTGCGGCTTCAGCGGATGGAAAAACCGTTGTTGGTGCGTATAATAACCAAGCATTTCGCTGGACGGCCACTGGTGGCGTGCAGGGAATCGGTTTCCCCCTTAATGCAGTCGAATTGTGCGACAACACCTGCACATTATCAAGCAGCGCTAGCGCCATCTCTGCGGATGGGCTAATAATTGCAGGTCAGGCCTTTACAAAACAAGGAACATCGAATGCATGGGAAGCATTTCGCTGGACCGCGGCAGATGGTTTTCTCGGCCTAGGTAACATTTCCCTCTACCCATATGGCAACGTAGCAAACGGTATTTCCGACGATGGTTCGACGATTGTCGGTGCACAACCCGGTGGCTCCCTTGGCTTCCGTTGGACGGCTGCTACCGGTCTGGTAAAATTTCCCTATATCAGTGGCGAGACACTCTATGCTACCTCTGGCAACGGCGAAGTCAGCGTCGGCGTAAGCGGCATCAATGCCGCAGAATGGCCAAGCGGTGACCAGATGGTTAAACTCAATCCTTTAAGTGGCGCTTTTTCGAGCTCCGCCTCCGATATTTCATCTGACGCTTCAGTCATAGCCGGCTTTAGCGACATAGGTCAATATAGCCCTAAAAAGGCGGTGCGTTGGATCACGGCTAATAGCCCTCTTTTAGCCATTAGCTTGGGCGACTTAGCAAACGAATCCAGCAGTTATACCACAGGCATTTCCGGAGACGGGAAGACCATAGTGGGATGGCTCAACCGATCCACAATTTCCGGCGAAGATGGTTATGTCTGGACAGAGCAGTCGGGCAAACGTCTGCTCACCGACCTATTGGCTGAACGTGGAGCAGATATCACCGGCTGGCGATTCAATGTGATCAATGGGATATCTCGCGACGCAACCACTATCGTTGGTTACGGCTACTTCAACAACCTCTACTCTGGTTATATAACCTATCTGAATCCAGAGGTGACACTTCCTTTGCCGCCCCCTCCCCCTCCGCCCCCTCCAGCCAGCGCCGACATGGCATTAACCATGACCGATTCGCCAGACCCGGCAAAAAAATTGTCTAAACTGACGTACAGCATTGTCGTAAAAAACAAGGGATTAGATGCTGCGAGCAGCGTGACGCTCACCGATACATTGCCATCTAACGTTACCTTCCTTTCGGCTGCTCCAACACAGGGAACCTGCATAGGCACGAATACGGTTAACTGTACTTTAGGCTACATGGCAAACGGTGCAACCGCCATCGTCACCATCACAGTTCGCACCAAGGCAGCCGGTATAGTCAGCAACACTGCCAGCGTCAGCAGTGCAGTGGCCGATCCCAACTCGGCTAACAATAAGGCCACCGTTACCACTACGGTGAAATAACCGTAGAAAGCTGCCCCTCTCCCCGTAAGTCAGGGAGAGGGGCAGCTTTATTTATCTAACGAAGCAGAAAGGGAATGTAAGCTGTGATGCGACAAAAGCAACATCTGAATATGAGCCAAATTCACCCCCATAAAATCCGTCAAATAACCGCGAAATTCAGCTTTTACAATTGAGTTTAATTTGTCAAATCGCCCTCTATGTTCCTCCTATTTAGTAACACACCTAAGACCTTAGATTTTTAGCCCCCCATTACTCAATAAATCACATCATTGCCTTTTTCCTCTGTTTTTTTTGTAAGGAACCTCCTATTCCCCCGACCAAGAATCACTTTCAGATAATTAAGGTATCAGTATGCGCACGATCATAAATTCATGGGTATGGATGACAAAAGAACTCAACTGTATGGGCAAATATTTGCCACAACTAGGCTTGCGACTGTTTCTGGCATATGAGTTTTGGGATTCCGGCATGATCAAATTGAATGGGGAAAACTGGTTTGCTGACATTCAATCTGATTTTCCATTCCCATTTAATATCATTCCGACTGAAATCAGCTGGCAGATAGCCACATGGTTTGAGCTTATCGGTCCGGTTGCATTGGTTTTAGGTTTGGCTACACGATTTTTCAGCTTGTCACTCATCATCCTGACAATCGTTGCATGGGCAAGCGTTCATGCAGGCAATGGGTACAATTTCAGCGACAATGGCTACAAGCTGGTATTAATTTATCTGATTATGTTTACACCATTGCTTTTAAATGGTGCCGGCAAAGCGAGCGTTGATCATATTTTGAGCAAGCGTTATTTGTCAGTACCCTGAAAGATTTATGCCTATTTTCAAAAGATGCAGAAAACACCCATTAAAATATATATTGAACGATGACATTTGAATTGCCGCTTTAACACGAATAGAGTAGATTCTCATTTTCAAATATTTTTTTGGGGCCATGAATACCAAACCCATGAGTCTTGATAATACGCTTTCTAGTCCGGAACATTGGCTAACCAAACATGGCGATTATTTGTTCCGTTTTGCGATGCTTCAGTTACGGGATGAACACTTGGCTGAAGATGCGGTTCAGGAGACGCTGATGGCCGCTTTGGAGGGTCATAAAAAATTTTCGGGGAATGCATCCGAAAGAACCTGGCTGATATCCATCCTCAAAAATAAAGTCGTCGATATCATTCGCAAGAAAGTACGGGAACCCACCCAGGAAAATCTGGAAGAACAGATGGATGACGCCCAAAACGAGGTGATGGACGCCTTATTTGATGATCGGGGCCATTGGGTCACTCCGCCACAGGACTGGGGCAATCCTGAGAAAATGCTGGAACAGAAACGTTTTTGGGAGATTTTCACTGAATGCATGAAAAATTTACCCCCGCAACTTGCTCTGCTTTACTCCCTGCGTGAAATTTCCGGTATGGCAACAGAAGAAATTTGTAAGGAAATGGCTATCACCCCGACCAACAGTTGGGTAATGCTGCACCGTGCTCGAATTGGGTTGAAACAGTGCTTTGAAATAAACTGGCTAGGTCTGGAATAAGGGGAGGCGCAATCATGTTAACTTGTAAAGATTCCAGCAAATTGATGTCGCAATCCTTTGATCGGGGCCTGTCGCTGACAGAAAAAATCGGTATTCGGTTTCATTTATTGATCTGCACGGCATGTCAAAGAGTGCATCAACAGTTGGCGTTTATACACAAGGCCAGTAAACGGCTTGCAACAGAACCTATGGATATTCCTTCTACGCAATCCGGGCTTTCGCCCGAGGCGCAGGAACGGATATTAAAAGAATTGCATCGCAAGCAGGATGCGCAATCCGCGTCTGAATGATTGCATGCTTTATTCCGGGGAACCGGTATTTTATTTAATTGTTATTTAGGAGATTCACAAACATGGCTATCAAAAAATCTACCCTTACACTTGCACTTGGCACCGTTTTTGCAGCTTCACTGGCTGCTTCACCTGTAGCCAACGCAGCTCAAAATCCATTTGCCATGCAAAGCCTGGACAAAGGCTATATGGTAGCTGATGCCGGCGAGAAGGCGAAAGACGGCAAATGTGGCGGCGAAAAAGCCGATGCCATGAAGGCTGAAGAAGGCAAGTGCGGTGGCAAAAAAGCTGCAACCACGAAAGCAAAGGATGCGAAGTGCGGTGGCAACATGGAAAAAGATGCTGCAGCCGGCAAAATGAAAGATGGCAAATGTGGCAACAAACCTAAAATGAAAGACGGCAAATGTGGCGAAGCCAAGTGCGGCGCTAACAAGGCAAAAACTGAAGAGATGAAGTAATCTTTAAGAATATGCACACCGGCAACATTCATGGTGCAGGCTTGGGTCTTCGGCGGGAATTAATCCCCGCACTGAAGGCCCATATGCCTTCTTCCATAGATTTTTTCGAGATTGCGCCAGAAAACTGGATTGACCTCGGCGGTGCTTTGGGGCGCGATTTGCGGCATTTTACTGAACGCTACCCCATTGTTTGCCACGGCCTGTCTTTGTCGCTGGGCGGCATTTCTCCACTGGACGAACTGTTTCTGAAACGCGTGAAAGGCTTTCTGGACCAGCACCAAATCCAGCTCTATACCGAACACCTGAGCTACTGCAGTGATGATGGTCACCTGTATGATCTGTTGCCCATTCCTTTCACTTCAGAGGCGGTCAGTTATGTCGCATCCCGCATTCGCCGTACCCAGGATATTCTGGAGCGTAAAATTGCGGTAGAAAATGCCTCCTATTATGTCGCCAGCCCTATCGCTGAAATGAGCGAAATCGAATTCATCAAGGCAGTGCTGGAAGAAGCAGACTGCCTGTTGCATCTGGACGTGAACAACATTTACGTCAATAGCGTCAACCACAACTACGATCCGGTTGCATTTTTGCGTGAGCTACCCGGAGAGCGTATCACTTACATTCATACTGCCGGGCATTATCAGGAAGCTGAAGACCTGATCGTGGATACGCATGGCGCGGATGTGATCGATCCCGTCTGGGATTTGCTGGAAGAGACGTATCGCACTTTTGGGGTATTCCCCACTTTGCTGGAGCGCGATTTCAACATTCCCCCTTTGGCTGAATTGCTCCCGGAAGTAGAACACATTGCCCGACTGCAAAAGCGCTACCGCGAACCACAATATGTCAGAAAAACCTGAACTGCCCTTATTTCAGCAGTACCAGTTTGCCTTTACCGGCCATATTCGCAATCCCCAGCAAAACAAGCGGCCACAGGGTGTGCCTGCGCGACGTATGAAGGTCTACAACGAACTGCTGTATAACAATCTGGAAAGTTTCCTGCTCGCCTGTTTTCCAGTATTGCGCCAAGTACTGGGCAAGCGAAAATGGTCTAAGCTGGTGCGGGATTTTTTCTCTGCGCACCGCTGCCACACCCCTTTTTTTCGCCAGATTCCAGATGAATTCATTCAGTATCTAAAAAATGAGCGTGGCGAACGGCCTGAAGACCCTGGTTTTTTGTGCGATCTGGCACATTACGAGTGGGTGGAGCTCATGCTCTCAATTTCCAACAAAGAAATCGACACAGTACTTATCGACCCCCATGGCGATCTGCTGAATGCACGTCCTGCACTCAGCCCTTTGTTGTCCCTGCAAAGCTACGCTTATCCCGTACACAAAATCGGCCCACGCTTCAAACCCGGAATTGACCAGAAAGAAGAAACCCACTTTGCCATTTTCCGTAACCGGGATGACGAAGTTAAATTTATCCTGATCAATCCCATCAGCCTGCGCCTGCTCTTCCTGTTGCAATCTACGCCGCTCACAGGAAAAGAAGCGTTACTACAGATAGCTAATGAGTTGAAGCACCCTGATCCCTCTGTTGTATTGGCCGGTGGGTTGGATATCCTGCAATCCCTTTGTCAGGCGCAAGTTATTCTTGGCACATGGAAAGGGTGTGATACCATGTAAACCGAAACAAAAATTCTAAGTGGCGATTCCGTCCAACTCAGCAATTTTTATCGTTCGGTGAGAAATGTCATCCATCTCAAAAAAAATTCTCGCTATCTACCTGCTGGTCCTCACGTTAGGCGTGACACTATCAGCCCTGATTTACATAAATGGGCACGCTGTATCTTCTGCCACACAATCTCTGGTTGAAATCAACCTGCCCCGCCTTAATGATATTTCAAAACTGCATGTTGCCATTGCAGGGCAAAAACCGATTCTTTATGAATACTATGCAACTGCTGACAGAGCAATTTTCCTGAAAGCCTTTGCTGCGAACCAAATCATTATTGAAGCCGGCTTGCGAACGATTCACGGTATGGACGAAAGCCAATCATATTTATCCCAAATTGAAAAACTGACAGATGAAATAAATAGCCAGGCAAATCAACTAGATAAAACACTCACAACCTCCCCCATTGATTGGGATCACGCTCGCGATATTCTGGAACAAGTAAGCATCCTGGAAAAAAGCATTGCCCCTATAATTGATAAATTAGTTTTTTATAATCAAAAACGCGTTAATAGCAGCGGAATATCAACCCAATCCAAAACACAATTCATGATCAATCTGGTCATTGGATTCAGCATTGTCATTTTTATCATTGCCATTCTGATCGGTTATTACGTCAACATTTATATTGCCGAAAGTGCAGAACGCCGACGCCTTTCCATGTTCGTAGAAAGAAATCCCAACCCGGTATTACGTTTGTCATGGAATGGGCAAGTTACCTATTCAAACCCTGCCACTTCCATACTGCTTTCCAAACTTGGCCTGGATTCTGCAAAAGCGTTATTACCAGAAGACTTTGATTTACGTTTAGCTTCGATTAAAAAATCCGGCGCAGAAAGTCTGGGATTTGAATACGCCATTCAAAACAGAACGCTGGATTGCATGATTCATATGCTACAAGATCTGCATATTTGCCATATCTATATTGCAGATGTCACAGACCGTAAAGAAGCTGAAAAACAACTGGTTTTCCAAGCCTACCATGACACCGTAACCAGCCTTCCAAACCGTCGCATGTTCAATGAAAACATGCAAAGTGCCATTAATCAGGCCAACCCGGAAAGCAAGTTTGCCGTAATCATGCTCCGGATAGACCGCATCAAACTGGTGCTGGAAAGCCAGGGCTATGAAGCCAGTGACAATCTGTTGCGTGCCATGGCAAGCCGCCTTGAAAAGCTGCTGCAGCAACATCCGGATTTTTCTACAGGCGTTCTTTTCTTCCGCTTTGAAGGTGCCACATTCGGCGCTTTAATGCCAAATCTATCAGATCCTCACCAGCTACAGCTGCTAGTGGAACAGCTACAGATCAGCATGCGTGAGCCTTTACACGCAAACAATCAGGACTTTTTCTTTACCCTGAGCATTGGCGCCAGTATATTCCCGCAAGATGGCAGCGAACCGGAAGGCCTGATGAGAAACGCAGAAGCCGCTGTGAATAACGCCCAAAAACTGGGGGGGAATACTTTCCAAAGCTACACACAGGACATGAACGCAAAAGTAGCCCACTGGCTGGCTTTGGAAAACGAGCTACGTTATGCGCTGGAACGCAACGAGCTTGAATTGCACTATCAACCGCAAGTGGTTATTGCCAATAACCAGATCAATGGCGTAGAAGCACTATTGCGCTGGCGCAGGGACGGACAAAACTTCTCTTCCCCTGCGGAATTTATCCCCATTGCTGAAGAATCCGGCCTCATCATTCCTATAGGTGAATGGATACTGCGCACCGCCTGCTTACAGGCAAAAGCCTGGCAAACTGCTGGCTTCAATCACATAACCATGGCGGTTAATATTTCTGCACGCCAATTCCAACACCCGGAATTCACCAGGATTGTTGCTACCACCCTGCAACAAACCGGTCTGGAACCGCAATTCCTCGAACTGGAAATCACAGAAAGCGTTGCCATGCATGATGCAGAAAAAACCATTGCCACCTTGATTGAATTGCGCAATTTAGGCCTCCAGCTATCCATTGATGATTTCGGCACGGGTTACTCATCACTCAGCTATTTAAAACGCTTCCCCATCAGCAAGCTTAAAGTAGACCAGTCTTTTGTACGCAACATGGTCAGCGATGCAAACGATGCTGCAATTACAAAAACGGTGATTTTGCTTGGGCAGAGTTTGAATCTGAAAGTAATAGCAGAAGGTGTGGAAACGGCTGAACAGTTAGCTTTATTAAAGCAGTTTGACTGTGACGAAGTGCAAGGGTACTTTTTCAGCAGACCTGTTCCCAGTGCTGATCTGGCAAAGCTTCTTTCTGTTATATAAGTATAAATAATTGAAAATAAAAGCAATATCTGATGTTGAGAATTTAGGGATTCCGGATTTTACTGTGGGTGGTTGTTTTGTGAGACAACATCCGCAAGTAAAACTCAAGGTCGGTTAACTGAAAAACGCACAGCCGTACCCGACCCTAATCCGACTTTTATAGGCTCATCATCTAAAGTCCGTAAAGCATTCAATAACAGCCATCTAGCCGGCAAAATTCATCCCAATCTAAAGCTTTATGCAATGAGGTTATTGATTTGCAGTATTATTACATCATATACGGACAGGGAAACTGATGGAGGTGCAATGAATCAACAGCTTAACGAAAATCAGTGCGCCTTATTATTATCAATAGTACGGACCGGTGGGTCCGTATAATAACTATTAGCCCTTACGAAAATTTCTATGCGCTATCAGGGAAAAATAACAAACTGGAAAGACGGCAAAGGATTTGGATTCATAAACCCAAATGGGGGCGGGAATCAGGTCTTCGTTCACATCAAGTCATTTGCAAACCGGCAGAGAAGGCCAGTCGGAGATGAAATCGTGACCTATGAACTCAAGGCCGATGTCAAGGGTCGAGCGCAAGCTGAGAATGTCGCATTCGTCGGTGAGCTTGCGCCGTCGAACATTTCACCTGAGCGGCGCAATACCTCCCTCATATTGACCGCCTCCTTCCTCGTCTTTGTGGCGGCGTCTGCCTTTGTTGGCAAGTTACCGTTTGCTGTCTTATGGCTCTATCTCGTTGGCAGTGCCGTCGCATTCCTTGCCTATGCATTTGATAAGTCCGCCGCAAGAAATGACCAATGGCGCACTCAAGAAAGCACCTTACACCTCTTTGCGTTAGTCGGCGGCTGGCCCGGTGCCCTGGCCGCTCAAAGACTGCTCCGTCACAAATCCAAGAAGCAGTCTTTTCAAATTGTGTTTTGGGCCACCGTCGTTCTCAATTGTGGCGCCCTTGCCTGGTTATTTTCGCCCTCAGGTTCCGGAGCACTTCGTTCCTTTCTTGGTGCGGCGTGAGGGCTAACCCATCCATCAACACGGACTGGCTTACAGCGGGCTTTGCCCGCCTCCTGCCAGCCGGTTATATCAGACGTTGAGGCTGTAGAAAAACTCATTTACGAAAAATTGGAGTTGTAATGTATAAAAAACGACCCTTCAAAACGCACTATATTTGACGATCTTATCCTTGTGAATGGGTCAAGTTACCCCCAAAAATTTCACCTCTTGGCCCCTCAATGGTTTTTCTACAGCGTCGTTAGCCATTTTCATACCACCACGTTCACCATTAAGGAGATCACATGAACGTTTTTAGAAATATCCTAATAGCTTTTCTATTTTGTTCAACAACTGCGATGGCTGCACCGTCAAGTGAAGGTTCGATAAAGCAGTTACTAGCCATCACTCATGCGCAAAAGCTTGTTGACGGTATGCGAGGTCAATTTGATTCGCTAATGAACAATATTATTCAACAGGCTTTGAAGGGGAAAACTCCGACCGCCAAGCAGCAACAGGCTATAGAAAATATGAAAAATAGAATGGTTGCCCTCATACAAGGAGAACTGGCGTGGGGGAAGCTAGAACCACTGTATCTACGCCTTTACCAAGAATCGTTTACCGAGGAAGAAGTCGCTGGCATGCTGTCCTTCTACGAAACACCAGCAGGTCAGGCTGTTATCTACAAAATGCCGGTGCTGATGCAGAAGACCATGGTGGATATGCAAAAGATGATTGTTGAGATCACACCGCAAATGCAAACAATCCAGGAGAATTTTGTTGCTGAAATTTCAGCTGCTAATAAATAAATGGCTAACCATGCAGAGCAATGAACGCTGTGCGATAAAGCCGCGCAGAGCCTCAGACCTTGAACGTTGGGCATAACAGGAGAAACCATGTCGCATTTTCCAAGTCTTCTCAGTGGGCTTCCAAAATTCGAAGGACCTTTTGAGGCGTTTAAATTAGCAGCAAAGAACTGTGATGTTTTATTTGCCACGTACCCCGCTGACACTGCCATCCCGCCGCATAGCCATGAAACAGATAACGTGGGAGTCATTATTCAGGGGGAACTTATTTTGACACTTAATGGGAAAGAGACCCGATATGGTCCCGGAATGTGGTATCACGTTGCCGCAAGAGAAACGCACGCAGCACGCTTTGAAAAGGAAACATCGGAAATTGAATTCTGGTTCAATGTGGCCTAGTTCTGTGTCCGTGCCCAACAAGATGCTCCAGCCAACGTCGCCGCTAACGCGTCGTCACGGCTGAGTTTGTCGTTAGCCCTCAGGAGACACCTCCATTGTTTGGCCTCTTCAAAAAGAATCAACCGCCGCCTGAGCCGCCCAGGCAATTTCCTCCGGTTCCCGATTGGAAACCTGAGATAAGACAGCCTCTTGATAGCATCACCGAACGCATTCGTTTTTATACCAATGATTCTCGTGATTTTGCCGTTTTCGGTTATGGCACGGTTGCCATAACCGAAAACGGACTCAGTGATACCGAAGCCGAGAGACACGAAAAACAGTCACTTAACAACGTCTTTCATGCGCACCCGGACATGAACCCAATGAACATGAAAGACGGGAATATCCTCATCCAATACAACCATGATGTTGCAAGTCTCGGACTATGCGACATTGTGTAGGAGCATTGGGCTGAGATAGATAAACAACACCAACGCGCTTGCCACTTCAGAGGTATTAATCACACCTCTCGGGTCAAATACGTTTGACGACTTTAGGAAAAAGGCACTCTTTGGGCGGTGCTATATGTTCATGGATGCTCAGTCACCCGTAGTCGTTCGCATTGAGCACCATGATCCATATTAAAAGTGGTGGCGTACCCCAATCACCGCTGTCAAATCTGCTGTTAACTGCACCCCATTTACATACTGATAAACGGGTTTCTGAATGAATCCATAAACCTGTGAATGTGGACCCAGTGCATAGCTCAAACCCGGACTCACAAACACATATTTCCCTCCTGACAAATCCGGTTCAGCATTGGTGCCTGTATCTCGATTCTTATGCAGCACATTTAACTGAAGTAATGCTCCCCATTTATCCGACAACGAATAGTTCAGCCCCAGATCAATGGCAATACGATCGCCCGGCGTAAAATTGTCGTAAGTTGTTATGGCGTGCTGCCACAAGGCCTGCATAAACCAACCACCTGAAGTATTCGGAAAGGTCTGATGCACAAAGGCACCTAGCATTGTGTCTGTGCTGCCCGTACCCGGTTGAAGCGCACGCTCCGCTTTAACGCCTTCAGCATTCACAATGTCGGTGGAACCCGTGGGAAGTTTTACTCCAAATTTGATGCCATACTGGAAATTCTGGAAAGACTCGGCAGAAGGTTGATAACGCGCCGTTACCAAGACGTCACCCAGTTTTGAGAAATTCCACGACTCAGTCTCCTGCGTATCATTTAACACATGGGTATGATCACGACTGACAATGGGTGCGCTTAACGCGAAACTCCAGTTTGCATCCAGCGTGTAATCCAGCGTGGTGATCAGATTCCGATTAGTGGTTTGCTTCTCCAGCGCATCACCCGCGCCATTCTGTGTTTTTGATGAGCCTTCTCGCAATTGATTCTGATTAATATATTCATAACGCAAATCAACAGCCATCCCCGGATGCTGTATTCCCTGATCCCACTGAGTATTAATCGCACAGGCGGCAGACCCGCAACTGGCATAGACATGCGTATGCACTATCATCAATATCCCTAGTGCAACAAAGCTGCTGCCTTGTAATTTCATAATGACTCTTCCCATTGATTAATCCTTTAAGTTTCATTGCATAATAACGCTGTCAATCAATTCATTGAATGTGACATGATGTCGCACCTTGCCTTTCATTCCTGAAACAGGGTTAAACCTAGAAACCTCAGTTAACCGCTCCCCTTAACATTTAACTAAATAATTCTAATAGAATTTTTAATGATTCCCTGGTTCACTCGGCTGGTGAGACCGCTATGGGTTGGATTGCACAGTTTTCGCAGCACAAGGCGGCGTTGCAATTCTTTGAAATGGAATGACCATTCTGCGTCATTGCGCCTTGCCCTGCGCTCCAAAAAACTGCACACTCCAACCCACCCAACTAAGATTTCTAGGTTAAAATAATAATGACTAAAAAATGGGACGACTCTTTGATGATCTTGATTAATCGGCAAGTGCCAGCAGCCATTAACCTGCATCGTCTATTCGTTCTGCGGAACATTGAGATTGCCGGGCAGGTATTAGCAATCCTCATAGCGCACTTTTTTCTGGCAATTTCCTTACCATTGACTGCCATGGTCATTGTCATCGGCGGTCTGGGGCTGGTAAATTTGCTCACCTGGCAGCGTTTGAAACGTCCCTGGCCAACCACTGATCCGGAACTGTTCGTACAATTAGCGATTGGCGCAATCGTACTAGCCTTGCTGGTTTATCTCAGCGGCGGTTCTACCAATCCATTCATATCTCTTTTTCTTCTTCCATTAACACTCGCGGCTGCCACACTGCCACTAAGTTATACCGCGGCGATGGCCACACTTACCCTAAGCTGCTATACGCTGTTAATGTTTTACTACGTCCCTTTCGGAAATCCTTTCCCGGACCCTTCCTTACCGGGCCACATCCTCTCTCGGGCACCCTCTGCCGACCACATGCATCACTCTGGTGGGGAGGTTTTCAGTCTCCACGTGCTGGGCATGTGGTTCAACTATGCAATCAGCGCGGTGCTGGTATCATTTTTTGTGGTCAAAATGGCTGCCACACTGCGGGAACGTGACCAGCTATTGGCAAATGCCCGTGAAGAAACCCTGCGCAATGAACAAATCGTTGCCATGGGTACGCTGGCTGCGGGGGCTGCACACGAACTGGGCACCCCGCTTTCTACCATGGCGGTAGTTACCAACGAATTGCAGCGCGAATATAAAAATGATCCGGAACTATCAGAAAATCTGCAAATATTGCGCGATCAGGTAGCCAACTGCAAACAAATACTCACTAACTTGCTCGCATCTTCCGGGCAAGCCAGAGCAGAAGGCGGCAACAGCCTGCCAGTGAATACCTACCTTTCCGAATTGGTAGATAAATGGCAGATTTTGCGCCCAAAGACGGAAATTGCGATCAGTTGGGCGGGTACGCCACCCACTCCCAACATCATTGCGGACCAAACACTGAGCCAGGCGATCATGAACCTGCTCAATAATGCCGCAGATGTTTCTCCCGATAGCCTTGAAATTTTGGGGAAGTGGGGCAATCAAACGCTGTCCATTGAAATCCTGGATCGCGGTCCCGGCTTATCGCCAGAAACCATGGCCCAGGCTGGCAAACCCTTTTTCACTACAAAATCGCCCGGGCAAGGTATCGGTATCGGCCTGTTCCTTGCTAATGCCACGATTGAACGACTTGGTGGCAGCGTGGAATTATTCAATCGAGAAGGGGGGGGCGCATGCATCAGGCTGACACTCCCTTTAGCAAAACTGACTACGAATTCAATATGACGGAAAATAGCGCCACACCCAATGAAGAAGAACTCCCCAGCTTGCTGCTGGTAGACGATGATGTGACTTTTTGCAAAGTCTTGGCCAATGCATTAAAAAAGCGTGGATTTGCCGTCAGCGTGGCCCATGAAGTTGATACAGCGCTGTTACTCGCCCATGATAATCCGCCAGAATATGCTGTAATCGACCTGAAAATGCCCGGCTCTTCTGGCCTGATACTGGTAGAAAAGCTCAAGGAACTGGATGAACAAACCCTTATCGTCGTACTCACCGGCTACGCCAGCATCACCACCGCGGTAGAGGCCATCAAGCTTGGTGCAACTCACTATCTGGCAAAGCCGGCAGATGCCGATGAGATTGTGGCTGCACTGCACAAGAAAAGCGGTGACGCCCAGATCGCCATTAACCCATCGCCTCTATCAGTGGACAGACTGGAATGGGAGCACATCCAGAAAATACTGGCAGAAAATCAGGGCAACATTTCCGCCACTGCCCGTGCCCTCAATATGCATAGACGTACCCTGCAAAGAAAATTAACCAAAAAACCTGTTAAATCATGACGCATCCGAACACTGCAAAGTGCTTCATGCGGCCGCTTGCTCATTTCTGTATCGCCATTATAGGAGCAGTTTTCTTGCGGTGATTGGAACCGAAGCTTCAACTTTGAAGTGACTGATGTGGTATAGAAATCGGGTAGATCCGATACTTGCTAAACGACGCACCGAAGCTGTTTCCGAAGGTGAATAACAATTTCCTCAATCAAGCTCAGCTTGCCGCCAATTCTTTATTACGAGACAAGTCATTTTATTTTATGACTTATCTCGTAATAAAGAATTGAATCGCAATATTCGCCGGTATTCCACCAACCCGTACTAAAAAGTTAAAGCACGTATCTCGCCAGATCTTCGCTTTGCGCAATGCCTTTGAGTTTGCTATCCACATAGTCAGCATCAATTACCAAGGTTTCATTCACATGACGCCCCGCCTCAAAAGACACCTCTTCCAGCAATTTTTCCATTACGGTATATAAGCGGCGTGCACCAATATTCTCAGTGCTTTCGTTTACTTCAAAGGCGATTTCTGCCAGCCGCTTGATACCGTTTTCCTTGAATGCCAGCTTTACTCCTTCTGTTTCCAGCAAGGCTTCATACTGACGGGTTAAGCAAGCATCGGTGTTGGTGAGAATCTGCTCAAAATCATTCACAGATAACGAACCCAGCTCTACCCGGATTGGAAATCGACCCTGCAATTCAGGAATCAGATCTGATGGCTTGGACAGGTGAAAAGCGCCGCTGGCAATAAACAAAATGTGATCTGTTTTTACCATGCCATATTTAGTGGTAATGGTTGTGCCTTCCACTAATGGCAGCAAATCACGCTGCACGCCCTGGCGCGATACTTCCCCCCCGGAGCTTTCTGAACGACTGGTGATTTTATCCATCTCATCCAGAAACACAATGCCGTTCTGTTCTACATTATCCAGTGCGCGAATTTTGAGTTCTTCTTCATTCACCATTTTCATGGCTTCTTCTTCTGTAAGCATTTTCATGGCTTCGCGGATTTTCAGCTTGCGCATCTTTTGTCGGGTATTACCCATGGTTTGGAACATGCCCTGAATCTGGGATGTAAGGTCTTCCATACCCGGCGGGGCAAAAATTTCCATATGAGGCTGTGTTGCCGACACTTCAATTTCAATTTCTTTGTCGTCCAGCTGACCTTCCCGAAGTTTTTTGCGGAATTTCTGACGTGTGGCGCTCTCTTGTGTTTCCACCCCGGTTTCAGCGCCCAACTGTTGCGCCACATCACGCGCAGGAGGCAACAGAGCATCGAGTATCCGATCTTCTGCAATTTCTTCAGCGCGGAACTGCACTTTCTGGGTTTCCACTTCCCGCAGCTGTTTGATCGACATTTCCACTAAATCGCGAATAATGGAATCCACATCTCGCCCTACATACCCCACTTCTGTGAACTTGGTGGCTTCTACCTTGATAAAGGGGGACTGTGCCAATTTTGCAAGACGCCGTGCAATTTCGGTCTTACCAACCCCTGTCGGCCCGATCATCAGAATATTTTTAGGGGTAATTTCCTGTCGCAAGGGATCTGCCACCTGGCGACGACGCCACCTGTTACGCAACGCAATAGCCACAGCGCGCTTAGCAGCATGCTGACCAATGATATGTTTGTCCAGTTCATGGACGATTTCCTGAGGGGACATTTCTGACATGATATTTACCTTGCTTGTTTGAACCGCAGAGGCGCGGAAACGCAGAGAAAAACAAAATCTTCCAGCAACAAATAAAGGCACGCGGGAGAAAAAATCTGCAGGACAGGAACTTCTCCTGAACTTTATCAACCTTGTGATTCAGCTCTCGCTTTTCTCTGCGCCTCCGCGCCTCTGCGGTAAAAAATTATTCCAAAACTTCGATCACATGATTATGGTTGGTATAGATACACAAATCCGCTGCCACCGTGAGCGAATGTTTCACGATATCCTGTGGGCTCATTTCGGTATGTTCCAGCAGTGCCTTGGCGGCAGACTGTGCATAAGGCCCGCCGCTACCAATGGCAACCAAACCCAATTCAGGTTCCAGCACATCACCATTGCCAGTAATAATCAATGACGATTCGTGATCAACCACAACCAGCATCGCTTCCAGTCGGCGTAAAATGCGATCTGTGCGCCAGTCTTTAGCCAGTTCTACTGCTGAGCGAACCAGATGCCCTTGATGCTTTTCCAGCTTGGCTTCGAAACGTTCAAATAAAGTAAAAGCATCTGCCGTACCCCCGGCAAATCCGGCGAGTATCTTGTCATGAAATAAGCGACGCACTTTCTTTGCTGAAGCTTTTACCACAATATTGCCCAATGTTACCTGGCCGTCTCCGCCTAACGCTACCTGATTGCCACGTCGTACAGATAAAATTGTCGTACCGCGAAACTGTTCCATCACACACTTCCTAACTTTACTAACAATTCGAATAATATAAACCAGTTACCCAGTCACTGTAACCTGATTTCCAATTAACCCAGCATGTCGTGATTTGACATCATAGCGTCACAACCCTTGTGCAGGCCTCTATCACACAGCACCTGGCAGATATTATGCTTAATGAAAATACCAATTTAATTAAACTGTTCGACCGCGCCACCCGCATTATGTTCGGCATTATGCTGTTTTTCATCATGCTGGGAATTATAGTCGGCGTTGCGCGATTATTCCTGAATCTCAGTGGTCTGTTATTCAATCAGGACATTACCAGCCAATACTTCCACTTTATTTCTGAAGTGCTAACTTTGTTCATCCTGATTGAGCTTTCCCGATCACTGGTGAACTACTTCTCGGAACATCGCTTACGCCTGATTTCATCGTGGATGCAGGCATTGTGTTTGTGCTGAGAGAAATCATGATTAAACCTGGAAACCTCAGTTAACCGCTATACTTAACATTTAACAAAATCATTCTAATAGAATTTTTAATGATTACCTGGTTCACCCGGCTGGTCAGACTGCTATGGGTTGGATTGTGCTGGGGAGCTTGAGGATCGGTTCAGTGCTTGTATTCCAGCGAGAAAAGGCCATGCATTCCGAAAGCACCTATCGTCTGTCTGAAAAACAGACCCATGCAACCCTCTAACGTGCCTTCTTTTTCAGGAAAGTAGCAAACTGGTCAACACCCATGACACTAAACAATGCGTGAATGAGCTCGTTCGGTTCACGGATGAATATTTGTTTGCCACTGGTGCTGAGTTGAATCAATGCATTCAGGAAATTCCCGACACAGATAAAATCCACTCTTAAAACCTGGGACATATCAATACGGACATCTTGCCGCTTTAAGCCATACTCCAGTAATTCCTTGAGTATTTGCTCACTATTCCCGGAAATCACGCCTGTCATCACAAAAGCATCTGCCAGCTGAGGACGTTCGCTAGCTTGCATGTTCGTTTCTGCAACCGGCTCTTCCATCACTGCCTGCCCTACCAGAGGTTCCCATGAAGGGGGCGAAACCTCGAAAGTTACTGCATATTCAATAGCCAGCTCCTCGAAACTCTCCTCCTTCCCTAATAGTTGATCAAAATCCAGAGCGAGCAACCAGTGATATTGGGCATCCTCGCCAATCCCCGCTTTCATTGCGGTGTTTAACAACCCAACAATATGGGTAGTACCAATATATTGAATTTTGACGCCGGATTTCCGCAATGCTTGCAAGCCTTCCAGTAATTTACGACTACCGGAAGCCTCCAACCCTGTCACTTTAGATAGATCAAGACGCAGGTTTCCTGCTTTTTGGCCGATTTGCATCATTTGCTGAAACTTCGACTCACTATCAACAGAGAGCACGCCTGCTAGTGCGCAATAATTTGCAGATGCCGGAGCGGCAGTCTTTGATTCCTCCTTAACAGGCACATTCCTTTCTACCCAAATAGGAGCTGACCGCTCAAATTTTACGACAAAATTAAGTGCCAGTTCTTCAAACTCAGGTTTCTTGCCCTGAATGCTGAACAAATCAAACAACATTAGCCAGGGTTGAATATCTGGTTCAGATAAGGGTTCATTAACATGGTTTAGCAGTGTTGCAGCAGCCTGATCCGCAAGATTGTTGGCATAGAAAATTGCCGCCTCTTCCGCAACAGAAGAAATAGTTGAATTACCTTCGGAAACTTCAATGCCATCTGAAACGGAATATCCGCCAAAACCATCGTCAGTCCCAGCGTCATCAGGCAATTCCTGATGATTTTTATTGGTCGATTGCTGCACATTCTGCGCAGCTGAAGCCATAGGCTTACTCGCGGGCGTTGCAGACGGTTTTTTTACCGCCTTATCTTCACCCGTATCAGTCTGCTTATCTTTACGAAAAAAAGAGAAAACCACTATTAATTCAAAACCCTAATAAAATTTATTTGTATGCAGAACATACCATGCCGTGCATTTCACATCCCAATGCGATAGTTTACCTTAAACTTGGTCATTTATAAGCAGCTTCTTTATAACCTTTATTTTAAACCATTCCAGGCTTCAAGTATTCCTGGTCAGCCGGTCCAGTTTAAGCGCGTATACCACCAACCCCAGCCCTGCCAAAGTCCACACAATCACTGCGCCACTTGGCAAATCATACAATGAAGACAATATCAGACCAAGAGCATAACCCAGCACACCCAAAGTATAGCTTATTGGCAACCGCCAACGTAAGGGGTAACGTCGGCAAGCCAATGCAGGAACGATCAGGCTCGCAAAAACAAGATATACGCCAACCAGTTGTACGGATGCGGTCACAGCCAGAGCAAACATCAAATAGAACCCCAGCCTGCCCAGCCGCTCCCTGAAACCAAACCACATGACAAGAATGACTGCAGTTAGCAAGACAACAGGCAATAGCTGCGAAAAGCTCACCCAAAGAATCTGCCCGACCAGCAAATCTTTCAAATGCTCGCCTCCGTGAGGGTTATTGGCCAGCAACAATACCCCACCACTGGCTGCCAATACAAACAACACGCCTATCAGGGCTTCCTGTATATCCGGCCAGCGCTTCTCTGTATAAGTTAACAGTACCCCGCCAAGCAAAGCAGCACTCACCGCAACCACCTGAACAGCCCAGCCTTGCGGTTCCCAACCCATTCCATCTGCTGCCACTACCCCCAACCCGGCAATTTGTGCAATTGCCAGATCAATAAACACAATGCCGCGTGCCAGCACTTGCATACCCATCGGCACATGGGTAGCCAAAACAAGCATTCCAGCCAGAAAAGCGGGGCCGAGAATGGTCAAATCAAGTCCATTTGTGCTCATTTTATAGCGCTCAACAACCGCTGAATAGTGTCTTCATACAAACCAAACAGATCTGTCGCCTTCTCAGATCCACCTACAGTAAAAGGGAGTGCGATCGCATGTATTTCCGTACGTTCCGCAAGCCAGTCAGAGGCACGTCCATCGTTATAGGCAGCGCGAATGATCACAGCAACCTTCTGACTTTGTACCTGTGATAACACTTCTGCCAAATGAGAGCTGGTCGGCTCTACACCCGGTTTAGGCTCAAGCGCTGCCACTTCTTTTAAACCCAGCCAGTTTTCCATATAAGGGAATCCCTTATGCTGCACAATAATGGGCACACCTTTGAGCGGCGCAGCTTCTTTCTCCCATCGTTGCAAAGCGCTCTTCCAGCGATCCGTGAAGGCTTTGTGGCGGGCTTCGTAATAAGCTGCATTCCCTCGATCGATCTGTATCAGTCTGGGTAACAAGGCATTAGCTACTAACAATATATTGCGCGGATCGGTTTGAATATGCGGATTTCCCCCCGGGTGCACATCCCCCTCTGAACGGTCCAGCCGTGTCGGTTTTTCCAGCATTTGCACGAAATTAGTCGCTTCAAAATAACCCGGCTTTCCTGGCTGAATCGCTTGATTTCCCGATTGACGCAACAAAATGGGCAACCAGCCAATTTCAAGCTCTGACCCTGTACATACAAGCAGATCCGCTGATCTTGCTCGAGCGATAAGGCTAGGTCTCGCCTGTATGCGGTGCGGGTCCTGCATCGCTGTTGTGGCCGTATAGATGGAAACTTTATCGCCACCTAATTCCTGAGCCAGCGCGCCCCATTCCGGTTCGCAGGCAAACACATTCAATGCCGCTGAGGTGCCCTGGGAAAGAACTAATAACAAAATGGAAAATACCATTAACACTGAGTTTTTCATCTTTCTTTTCCCCTTAATATAGATGTGCGCCATGAGCACCCAGGCTCATGATGTATTGCAGGAATACCTGATTGTCGGCAACCCCCTGCCGCGATTTATCTTGTGCGAACTGTAGCCGCAACCGGCTGAACTCACTGGGGCTATAATCAACCATTACACTGTTTTTCGTTGGACTGTAATCCGGCCTCAACAGGTTTGCATTATTCACACCATAATCTGTTCCACCACTGCTCAGACGTTCGGTACGCAATCCCACTCGCCAATGTGGCACGAACTGATATACGCCTTGTACATACCATCCAGATTGAGTAGAGGCGTAATTGCTTGTAACAGGCAATACATCCACGTTATACGCAAGATTTCCCTCTTCCCTGCGCCGTAAATACTCACCTTGCAGCTTGAAGTTGCTATACGATGGATCGCCATTGGGCGCATATTTCCAGACAAAATCAGCGACCCAGAGCCTGCTGTTTCCTGTAAAAGCATTTTTAACCGTATCACCTGCGGCATCTACATCCGAATACTGGCGGTTTTGCGGTGAAGTTTGCAGCAATGACAAACCAACTCGCCAGCTCTGACTGACACCTGCATCTCCGCCTGCATGGGCAAATATTGCACTGGCACCTGCCCCATTTTTATCACGGTCAGAGCCCGGGAAACTTCTGCCACGACCAATTTCCGCTCCCAATTCCAGATACGTATCGGTCGGTGCCAACCATTTAACCTGAAGGCCGTCTTCACCCAACTGCGTCCCCAGGAACGCTTGGTATGCTAATGGATTGTCCACAAAATCCCAGACGTGCGCATGCTGTTCATTAAGATAGCCAATGCCGGAGAAGTAGCGTCCAGCCTTGATGGTTAATCCCTTTTTTAATCCTATCGTTTGTACAAACGCTTCTTCAACAGAAGCGGTATTATCCGGATGCATGGCAAAATTCAACCCACCATAAAAATCGGGATCTATATTGGCGTACACTCCCAACTCGGATTCTGCCAGGCTGAACCCCCGTTTCCCGGGACCAATATCGACACTGGGCACATAACCAGTTATACGATAATTTGCCGGGTCTTGCGTCAGATTAGAATATGTTCCGGATAGAACCAGCGAGATAGCCGGGTTAAAAGAATTTGCCCCGGATGGCGCGCCTGAAACCTGAACAGATGCAACCTGGATTGCTTTATCATCGGCCTTCACCGCCAAGTACTCTGCTGATTTTAAACGCGCTTCCAACGATTGAATTCTTGCTTCATAATTTTCTTTTAATTGTTGAATTTCATTGTGAATTTTCTGCAATTCAGCTGAATCAGCCGCCATAACGTCCGCAGAAAATGCAAATATCAATGCAGCGCCAACGGCCACTGCACTAGGTGTTTTACTAAACATGGTGATCCTCGTCTGAAATGTAACGGTCATTAGTACCTTGAAGGTACCAAATTAGTTTATTAGTCAGGCAAGAACAGGGGGGGCGCGTGAGGAGTAGAAAGAATGAACAACTGAAGCAAAAGACTCAAACTGCAGAAAATCAGGATTTGAATCTAAACTTGGAACCGCTATAGAACCTGCAATTACGGGTATAGACCCTGCCATATCCGCATAAAACATGCATTTATCACATGCGGGTCCATGAGGGAGCTGTTTATCACTTTTGGATTGAAACGGCAGCGGCTCAGAAAAGTGTGAAATTGAATGAGCAAGCGCACTCCCTTGTGCAAAAAGCAAAAGAAATACCAGCCAAATATGAAATAGAAAGCGTGCGTGCATCCGTGCAGAATCAACTAAAGTTTAATGCCTGTCAAGAATATTAGAGCAATATTTTTCTATCGCAAACACCACAAGATTACGCATCATGTACATATTTCGAAACCAGTTCTACTTTCTAACACTCACGCGATTTGCCTGAGGACCTTCGCCACCCATTGTTTCAATAAAATGGACGTCCTCTCCAATATCTAACCGATCAAAATCTTCATTTGCCAGATTTGCTTGATGAAAATAGAGTTCACGTCCGTCATCCGTTGCGATAAAGCCATACCCCTCAACCTTGAATAATTTGGCAATATGACCGTGCAACGCCATATCATGAACTTTTATTTCACCTCGCTGGCGACGGCCATAATCCTCAAGCTTGCGCACCATGGCATTAAAAGCATCCCGGATCGCCACATAAACATCTTCGTCTTTATCGCGGTTAACCACCAACTCTGCGCCAGGCACAGTGACATCAATGCGCACATTAAATAGTTTACCATGATGCTGGTGCCGATGCGGCGCCTCTACTACCACTCTGCAACGCATGATCTTATCGTAAAATACATCCAGCTTTTCAGCCTTCTTGTGGATATGCGCCTCAATGGCATCTGAATGAGGGATATCCCGCATAACAAGTTCAAATGGAAGTTTCATGTGTTTATCCTCCAATAATAAGCACGCCTAATTCACTGTAGTACAAAACACGGCTATTCACTTATCCGACTGGGCTCTCTCTTGATTGAAAATCAGCCGCGTTTAATTTCACTTTTCTGATGAATGTTTCCTTCCCAGCAACAATGAATGTTGCAGCAACGATAGCGCCAAACATGGTAAAACAGACTTACCAGACGATCAAACGGCCGCCGGTGTATTCTGGCAACTTCTCCATGACACCGAGGACATATTTGCTGAGTTTCATGAGGGGAGTCTTGAAATACCATAGGCTGAGAAAATTGCATAGTCCCTGCTTTTTTGCATTATCTTGATTTAACACTAGCACAATATTTCCAACCTGCCAGTTCAGCGCGACAGCACATGGCGCATGAAGTTAATGCACAACTGCGTTTGATTTTTCCTGATTATTAATTATTTTCAGCCAATTGGATGGAGCAAATGTTTGCGGTGCATTTAAACCTAACGGTTTAAGCAATTTTGTATGTTAACCGCGGAAGCGCAAAGTTGATGTGCCAGAAAAGTTTAAATGTGATGCTTTGTTACAGGGCGACGCTGTTTACGCTCACAAAGTATTGTATTTCTCCGCGCCTCAGCGCCTCTGCGGTTAAGGGTGCGTTTTTTGGATTTTCTGTCATTCCAAAATGGGTGAAAACTATCAATATAGCCGAGCTTTCTTTCTAATCAGGAATTTTATGACTTCTTCTTTGCCCGTGGATGAGCTGCATCATACACTTTGGCCAAATGCTGAAAATCCAGATGGGTATAAACTTGCGTTGTGGAAATACTGGCATGCCCAAGCATTTCCTGTACGGCCCGCAAATCACCACTGGACTGCAATAAGTGAGTGGCAAAAGAATGACGCAGAATGTGGGGATGTACGTTACCAGTTAAGCCCTGTTTCAGCGCCCATTCCTTGATCCGATACTGAACAGACCGCGGCGACAGAGGCTTGCCCTGTTTGCCCAGAAAAATGGTGGTTTCTTGCGCCTGAGCCATACCTGCCCTTATGGCAAGCCATGCCTGGATAGCGTCGACAGCAAATTTTCCTACGGGAACAATGCGTGTTTTATTTCCTTTACCCGTCACCCGAACTTCACCTGCAGCGAGATCAAGATTTTCCAGTCGCAGTTCGACCAGTTCGCTCAAACGCAACCCGGAGGAATAAAACAGCTCGAAAATCGCCTTATCACGCACCCCCAGTGGCGTTTCGCTACTCATGGAAACCAGTTTACTGGCTTCGTCAGGAGACAATGCTTGAGGGAGTTTTTTTGCAGATTTTGGTGCTCGCATTCCCAGACAAGGGTTATGCGTAAAATGGTGATCCCGCGCCAGATATTTGTAAAAACCCCGCCAGGCTGAAAGCATTCTGGCCAGACTTTTACCGTCTAACCCGCGACTGTGGAGCTGGGCTACGAAGCGCCGAACATGGTGAATTTGCAACTGCTCAAGGGGTGTTTCGCTGGCCAGTTCGAGAAATTGCCGCACATCCCGCAAATAATTTTCGCAAGTGTGTTTGCTTAAGCGCTTTTCGTGGGCGAGATAGGATTGATAACCCTGCAAATAAGCCTGGGTTATTTCCTTCTCGCTCATATTGACTATGACCCTTTAAGCGTACGCATCAAAGCAACACTAATGAGCTCACCCAATCGTTTCAAGTACAACGTGCCCATTTCCGGATAAAATCGCTCCGGATCTTCGCTGGCCAGCAGCAGCAGGCCAAACGCCTGTTCTTCACGCAACGCTACCATGGCAAATGAGCGAAGGTGTTCACTATTTTCGCCAAACCAGTTCATGGTGTCATACAGGGCATGTGCGCTACAGGAAGGGTTAGTGAGATTGTCCGCATACACGCGCAATTCATTGCTCACCGGCTCAAATTCAGGCAGTTCGGGAAAGTGGGAAACGTCGCCCCACAAACGCAACGCAACATGGGGTACGGCAAAGTCCTCGCGCAAGTTGAAATATATGGAATACAGCAACGATTCCAAATCACGCGCCATCATAAGCGCCAAAGTAATGCGATGTACTTTTTCACCCACAGCATCATTTTCTTCGCCAAACTGAATCAGTTCACCCAGTTTGGATTCGAGTACTTTTACTTTTTCCCGCAACGCCAGTACTTGCCGCTCACCAATGGATATCGCACGTCCTCCATGGGGATGGGGAATAACAAGTTCCATCAGAAGATAAGCGTACTCTTCATAAAATTCCGGGTGTTCCTTTAAATACGCCGCTACATCTTCAGCTTTCATTACCTTTCCTTCTTATACATTAACTTCACCTTCGAAAACTGTTAACGCAGGCCCTGTCATGAATACCGGCTGGCCTTCACCGGCCCAGCGAATCGTGAGATCGCCTCCATGGGTAGCCACGCTGACCTCTGCATCCAGCAAACCGCGAGTTATGCCTGCCACAACGGCAGCACAAGCCCCCGTTCCACAGGAAAGAGTTTCCCCGGCGCCACGCTCATAAACGCGTAGTTTAATCTGTTTACGCCCAACAATCTGCATGAACCCCGCATTCACCCTTTCCGGAAAACGCACATGCTGTTCAATAAGTGGTCCATGCTGCTCAACCAAGGCTGATTCCACATCGTGCACAACTTGAACCGCATGAGGATTACCCATAGAAAGCACGCTTACATCCACTGTCGCATTTTCAATCTCCAAAGCATAGGTCAGCTTTTGGCCATCTGCAACAAACGGAATATCATCAAGTCCAAATTTTGGGACGCCCATATTCACAGTTATTTGACCATCCGACTCCAACCGGGGAATAATAATACCCGAAGCCGTCTCAACCCGAATTTCCGTTTTCTTTGTCAGCCCTTTGTCATACACGAATTTAACAAAACACCGGGCGCCATTTCCGCATTGCTGAACCTCACCACCATCCGCATTAAAAATACGGTACCGGAAATCCGCATCGGCAGCACTTGGGTTTTCTACAAGCAAAATCTGATCACAGCCAATTCCAAAATGACGGTCACCAATTAATTTCAACTGCACTGGTGACAACTGAATAGCCTGACTAATACCATCCAGCACAACGAAATCGTTGCCAAGCCCATGCATTTTAGTGAATTTCAGCAACATAAACCCTCAACCAAATAAATTAAGATTGCGATAAAAAGTTGAATACATGACTAGACACATATCCCAACAAAGTCCCTGTAAATACAACGATCCATCACTACAACCATACCCGCAGCCCGCGCTCGCTCCGCAGCAGGTTCATTAACAATGCCATCCTGAATCCAGATAGCCGGTACTTTCAAGGCAATACATTCTTCCACAATGGCATCAATATGTTCTGCAGCCCGAAATACATCTACAATATCGATTGCCCCAGGCACCTCAGCAAGCGTGGCATACGCTTTTTGCCCCAGTACCTCAGTCACTTTCGGTCTGACAGGCACAATCGTATAGCCAAAACCTTGCATAGCCTTTGCAACACCAAAGCTGGGCCGTGATACGTTGGGCGATAAGCCAACCACAGCGATGCGATGACTTTTTTTCAGCAATGCACAAATTTCCTCATGCGAGGGATTTTCAAACATCCATTGTTCCCCAAATCAAAACATGTCTATCACTGACAACCTCAACCTGAAAATGGTCCAGATCAGCCTTGTATAACTGGCGTTTCACTTCTTGTTGCCGATAAGATGCCAGCAGCGAATGATAAAAATCCTTTTGCATATGCGGTGGTGCATCCGATGCGTATTGACGAACAAGCTGAAACGCTTCTACTATCGATGTGGGCCGCATTAAATCCATCACCAAAACTGGTGCCCCGGGTTTGGCTACTTGTTTTACAGTTTCCCACAATGTCATGGGATCATTCAGGTGGTGCAGCAAGCTGTTACTGATGACCGCGTCAAAATGCTGCGCTGCAAGAATGTCATCTGGCAAATATCGAAGCTCCAGACGAATATGTCCACCTAATTCATTGCCATCAATCATTTCCTGCCCAAGCTGAAGCATGGCCCGCGCACCATCCACGCCCAGAATTTGAGTCTCCGGATAAGCCCAGCAAAAACGCATTGCAACATCCGCTGTGCCACACCCCAGATCCAGCACTTTTCCCTCATGAAAATCGGGGAACCGTTGCCGAAAATATGCTACAAAGGCATCGTGCGGCTCGCTAAAATCAGTGGATGCATAGGCTAATGCCTGTTCTGGCGTATCCATTAATTCGGGTTCAGGGGTACGGTGCATTGTAAAAATTTACCACAAACTCACTAAAGTACGTAAAAAAGCGGTCAAAATGACCCGACCAACCCTAACTCCAACTTTTTAATCATAAAATCTGTCCTCACCCTCAGGCCTTGTCTTGAAGCGTTTATGCAACCAAAAGTACTGTTCGGGCATTTCTCGCACGCACGCTTCAATAAAAGCATTCATGCGCCGCGTATCCTGTTCTACGCTCTCTCCCGGGAAATTTTCCCACGCAGGGTAAAATTTCATTACATACCCTTTTCCACCAGGCAATTGTCTGGTCACACAAGGCACAACTGCTGCACCGGTCATTTTAGAAAGCCGGGAAAGACCCGTAATTGTCGCTGCCTGAACACCAAAGAACGGAACAAAAACGGCATCTCGCCGCCCATAATCCATGTCTGGCAAATAATAAAATGGCAATCCCTCTTTTAACCCCTTCACGATGGGACGGATACCATCCTGGCGAGATGCCAGCCGTGTAGTACCAAACCTTGTTCTTGAACGGTAAAGCACTTTATTAAATACCGGGTTCTTCTGATTGGAGTACATAGACACCAACGGAAACTCGCTGGTTAAACGTACTCCCCCCATATCCAGACCAACAAAATGGGGCGCCAGCCAGATAACGGGCTTATCTTTCACTGCAAGCCAGTTTTCCTTTCCTTCTATGCTAACCAGTTTCTGGATCCGATTTTTACTGGACCACCACAAAATCCCCCGTTCCACTACACTGCGGCCAAAGGCGCGAAAATGGCGACGCACCAGTGCTTCCCGCTCCGAGTCCGGCATTTCCGGAAAACAGAGACGCAAATTGATACGCGCCACCCGTCGGCGTTCTGAACCTAACCAGTAAAGCAGCATGCCCAATCCCTGTCCTATCGGTGCCATCACCGAAAGCGGCAAAAAATGAACTAGCCAGACAAATAGCAAACCTAAACGAATCATAAAAAATAATGAGCAAAATTACTGGGATTAAGCCTTACGCCGGCGGTGCCTCAACACCTTTCGGCACTTTGTAACGGTTGTAACTCCATAAATACTGTGATGGACAGGTTTTGACCATATTTTCCACAGCGACATTCAGCACAGCCGCAGCTTCAACCTTATCCGCTGGAAAAACTTCAGGCATGGTTTCAAATCGAAGCATATACCCTTTACCTTTCGATAAACGTTCAGAAAACGACAACAAAACTGTCGCACCTGTCGCTTTTTGCAGTTGTCCAATCAATGTCATGGTATAGGCAGGCCGTCCAAAAAAATCCACCCATGCTCCATCCCCTCTGCTAGGCACTTGATCTGGCAAAATACCAACCGCTTCACCCCGCCTTAATGCTCCCAGCAGCGCCTTCACCCCTTTGAGATCAGCGGGCACCGCTGTCAGCATCCCCCTCTGACGGCCTGACACTATCAATGGCTCCAGCCATTTTTGACGGGGGGGACGGTACAAAACAGTAATCGGAAATTTTGAAGCAAAATATTGTCCCGCAATTTCATAACATCCCAGATGAGGGGTCAATACGATTACGCCTTTTCCTCTTTCATGCGCGGCTTCAACATTCGACCAGCCTTTGCATTCTTTAACCAGTTCCAGCACTTTGTTATGGGGCCTCATCCAGACCACCAAAAGTTCCAGAATGCTCTTTCCCGTTTCTAAAATCACCTGCTTGAGCAATTTTTTATAACTTTTCTCATCTTTAAAAACCCTGCTCAGCCTAAGGTTTTCCTGCATACGTTGTGCATAGCGCCCGGACAGATGAAAAACCACCCATCCCATCGCACCACCCACCGCATGAATCAACCAAAGCGGCAACAATGCAACTAAACGTAATAAACCAGTCATGAACTTTACTTTATAATGACAAAGAAATTTGATACCCTAATGGTTTTTGCATCTACGGCAAAACCCTCTAAAACCAAAATTTATAAGCTAAAACTGCTATGAAAGAATTTCTGTTTACCTCTGAATCTGTTTCTGAAGGCCATCCGGACAAAGTTGCCGACCAGATTTCAGACGCTGTACTGGACGCTATCTTAACGCAAGACCCCCATTCACGGGTAGCTTGTGAAACATTGGTGACAACAGGATTAGTCGTGGTAGCAGGCGAAATCACCACCGGTGCAACGGTTGATTACAACCAGGTTGCACGGGACACCGTCAAGCGCATTGGTTACGACAGCTCCGAAATCGGCTTTGATTATCACACTTGTGCGGTGCTCACTACTTTTGGCAAGCAATCGCAAGATATTGCCATGGGCGTCAATGAAGGCGAAGGCATGTTTCTGGATCAGGGGGCCGGCGATCAGGGTCTGATGTTTGGCTATGCCTGCGATGAAACGCCATCCCTCATGCCTATGCCCATTTATTACGCACATCGTTTGATGGAGCGTCAGGCTGAGTTGCGTAAAGATGGGCGTTTGCCCTGGTTACGCCCAGACGCAAAATCTCAGGTTACCATCCGCTATGTAGATGACAAGCCACAGCATATAGAAACCGTTGTGCTTTCCACTCAGCATAACCCTGAAATTTCCCATGCCATGCTGACCGAAGCGGTGATTGAAGAAATCATCAAGCCGGCCATCCCTGCGCATCTGTTGAATGGTGACACACGCTTCCTGGTGAACCCGACCGGACGCTTCGTGATTGGCGGTCCAATGGGCGATGCCGGTTTAACTGGCCGTAAAATCATTGTGGATACTTACGGCGGTGCTGCGCCCCATGGAGGCGGCGCTTTCTCAGGAAAAGATCCTTCCAAGGTTGACCGTTCAGCGGCTTACGCAGGTCGCTATGTAGCGAAAAATATTGTTGCAGCCGGCATCGCCAGCAAATGCCAGGTTCAAATTGCCTACGCCATCGGTGTTGCAAAACCAGTCAGCATGATGGTCAATACCTTTGGTACAGGTAAAATCAGTGACGAAAAAATCGTTGCACTGATTGAAGCCCATTTCGATCTGCGACCAAAAGGGATTGTGCAAAGTCTTAATCTGCTTCGCCCGATTTATACTCGCACTGCTACCTATGGTCATTTTGGTCGTGATGAACCGGAATTTACCTGGGAAGCAACCGATAAAGCGGAAGCATTGCGCGCGGACGCAGGCATCTAGTCATTTTTTTCCGCCACGCTGAGGAGCGCTGCAGCAGGCTATTTGCCTGCCAGGCTCGGCGTGTGAGGGTTTTTGTTTCAACGGCGCTCGTTCTTTGTTCTATTCAGGAGAACGTATATGAACGCTGTCACCCACTTCACTGACTGTAAAGTCGCCGATATGTCTTTAGCCCCTTGGGGCCGTAAGGAAATTCAGATCGCAGAAACCGAAATGCCTGGCCTGATGGCCTTGCGTGAGGAATTTGGCACCACCAAGCCACTCAAGGGTGCGCTGATTGCCGGTTCGCTTCATATGACCATCCAGACTGCTGCATTGATTGAAACCCTGCAAGCATTGGGTGCAGAAGTGCGCTGGGCTTCCTGCAACATTTACTCTACGCAAGACCATGCAGCCGCTGCCATTGCTGCCACCAACACTCCTGTATTTGCATACAAAGGTGAGTCTCTGGAAGAGTATTGGGAATATACCCACAACATTTTCGAATGGCCAAACGGACAATTCGCAAACATGATTCTGGACGATGGTGGGGATGCGACCTTGCTGTTACACCTTGGTGTTCGCGCAGAAACCGATGCTTCCGTTATTTCCAAGCCAACCAATGAAGAAGAGCGCGTGCTTTATGCTGCCATCAAGAATCGTCTGGCGACCCAGCCCGGTTGGTATTCTGCGCGCATTGGCCACATCAAAGGTGTAACTGAAGAAACCACCACCGGCGTACATCGCTTGTACCAGATGGCTGAAGAAGGCCACCTGAAATTCCCGGCAATGAACGTGAATGATTCTGTTACCAAGTCCAAATTCGACAATTTATACGGCTGCCGTGAGTCGCTGCTGGATGGTATCAAGCGCGCGACTGACGTGATGATCGCCGGTAAAATTTGCGTGGTACTTGGCTATGGTGACGTAGGCAAAGGCTGTGCACAAGCTTTCCGTGGAATGGGTGCGACAGTTTGCGTGACTGAAATTGATCCAATTTGCGCTTTGCAAGCTGCTATGGAAGGTTATCGCGTTGTAACCATGGATGAAATCTGTGACAAAGGGGATATTTTCGTTACCGCTACCGGCAACCTGGGCGTCATCAATCACGATCATATGGTCAAGATGAAGCACGAGTCCATCATTTGCAACATTGGTCACTTTGACTCTGAAATTGAAATTGCTTCCATTGAAAAATACGAATGGGACGAAATCAAGCCACAAGTGGATCACGTTACTTTCCCTGATGGCAAGAAAATCATCGTATTGGCCAAAGGCCGGCTAGTGAATCTAGGCTGCGCTACCGGTCATCCTTCTTTCGTGATGTCGGCTTCTTTCAGCAACCAGACTATTGCGCAGATTGAGTTATACAACCACCCTCAGGATTATGAGAACAAGGTGTATGTATTACCTAAACATCTGGACGAAAAAGTAGCGCGTTTGCATCTGAAGAAGATCGGTGTTCATTTAACCGAACTCACGCCAGAGCAGGCTGCCTATATCAGCGTGCCCCAAAACGGCCCGTACAAGCCAGCGCATTACCGTTATTAATTGATCTAATCGCGGATGCGGCAGCAAACATGAAGCAGGTTCAGAGATTGCACACCCCAGTGCAATGATTTCTAATCTGTGATAGTTGCTGCTCCGTATCCGCCACTTCTGCGGTGAATGATTATGACTTCAAAAAACAAAGGCCATCCGCGCACGTTCAGCTTTGAGTTTTTCCCGCCCAAGACCCCCGAAGGCAGGGAAAAACTTCGAGCAACCCGTCAGCAGCTGGCCCAACTTAAACCAAAATTCTTTTCCGTTACGTTCGGTGCAGGTGGTTCTACGCGCGACCATACGCTAGATACTGTCGTTGAAATCCAGTCGGAAGGGTTCGATGCAGCGCCACATCTTTCCTGCATTGGTTCTACGCAGGATAATATTCGCGCCATTTTAAATGAATACAAATCCCACGGTATTCGCCACATTGTAGCGCTCCGTGGTGATTTGCCTTCAGGCATGGCTGACCCGGGTGCATTTCGTTATGCCAATGAATTGATTGCATTTATTCGTGCAGAAACGGGCGATTATTTTCAACTGGAAGTGGCAGCCTATCCGGAATATCATCCTCAGGCACGTTCGGCCAAAGATGATCTGCTTAATTTCAAGCGCAAGGTAGAGGCCGGCGCCAATGCCGCCATTACCCAATATTTTTTTAATGCGGATGCTTACTTTAACTTCGTGGATGAGTGCACTGCGATGGGTATTGATATTCCTATCGTGCCGGGCATTATGCCCATCACTAATTACGTACAACTGGCGCGCTTTTCTGATGCATGCGGCTCAGAAATTCCACGCTGGATCAGAAAGAAGCTCGAAGGATATGGGGACGATTTACCTTCCATTCGTGCTTTCGGACTGGATGTCATTACGAACTTGTGTGATCGGTTATTGCAAAACGGTGCGCCTGGATTGCATTTTTACACGCTGAACCAGGCTGGTCCTACCTCTACTGTTTGGCAAAGGCTTGGGCTATAAAACGTGCAAAAACAACGGACTACCTGTTTGTAGTCAGTAGAGTTGCTACCCGCAAAACATTGATGCCGCTGGCTTAAGTAAAGCCAGCGGCATCAATGTTATCAATCATAACAATTGCAATATTATCCTAGAAACCTTAGTTGGATGGGTTGGAGTGTGCTGTTTTTGGAGCGCAGGGCAAGGCGCAATGACGCAGAATGGTCATTCCATTTCAAGGCGTTGCAACGCCGCCCTGTGCTGCAAAAACTGTGCAATCCAACCCATAGTGGTCTCACCAACCAGGAGAACCAGGGAATCATTAAAAATTCTATTAGAATTATTTAGTTAAATGTTAAGGGTAGCGGTTAACTAAGTTTTCTAGGATTATGCTTTACGTCTTGCTACCCCAACCAGCCCAACCAAACCCGCACCCAATAACCATACTGCAGCTGGCAACGGAACAGGGGTTACATTTGCACCTGAAGGAGTAGGCGACACTTGGGTTCCAATACCTGAAGGAAGATGCGAGTGTGACAGGTGACCAAAAAAATCAGATCCCGCTTTTTCATCCCGATCGTCATCCTTGTCATCTCGAGACTTGCCCGTGTTTTTTGCGAATTGTTCGCTCAAACTCTGACTAACCTTCGACTTGCTTTTTGAGTCGTGCTCACTCAAGTTTTTGATGCTTTTATCGTTACGCTTTTCGTCCCGCACATCCCAGGAAAACTGGCCATTCACATTTGCGTGAAGACTTGCTTTTTCCAGGCCTTTATCGCTATTCACAAAAGAAGCCTGCGCGCTGAAGGTGCTGATGGCGGCCATTACAGCGGCTAACAGTGTTAACTGCAATTTCATTATTGTTATTCCCATTAATATATTGATTTCTGAATGACATGCACTAACAAAACATCATGTAATTTATTGCATGCATTATGACCCATATAAGCAATTTTTATGCCATATTTATTTATATTAATAAAAACAAATTATTATATAAATAAATATTCAACAAAAATGTAACAATGTAAATTTATTCGACATAAATTTTTCATACATTAATGATTTTCATTTCAATACAAATAATGGTTTCCTTATATTTTCATATGGTTACGTAGCAACTGTTAATGAAACAGGATTTCTTTACTGAATTTATATGTAAAATTTACCGACAAATTAAATTTACAGATATTGGAATGGCGATATATATAAGAAAATATCAACTAAAATGAAGAGGCACTTCTCAAAATCCGGGTCAAAAATTAACCTATTCAAGTAAGACCAAGATGAATTGCAACATTAACCCTGAGTATTTACGCTTTGTTCTCTGCTGCACCCGTTACAACCGGAGGTAATTGACTATCTAACGGCAGCATAATTTGCGCAACAACGCCTTGTTTATCATGCCTGTTGGCAATACTGGCTTGACCATGATGGAATTCTGAAATCAGGCGCACAATGTAAAGCCCCAGGCCAAGATGCGGCGCCTGACTCTCTTTACGGGGACGGATTGAAATCATCGATTCGAACAATTGACCTGCCATTTCAGTGGGGAGAGCGGGCCCTTCATTCATCACCCTCAGCGCTGCCCAGTTACGGTCTTCGGCCAGCCAAATCTCGATATTCGTTCCTTCAGTACTGAAATCTGCTGCATTGGATACCAGTTTATCCAGCATCTGCGCAATCAGGTCTGGCACGCCATGCACTAACATGGGCCATGCAGGAACACGCACCACAAAAGTGTGCCGGGGGTAGGCGGCTTTGTATCCTTCTGCGCATCCGGTAACCACCTTTGCCAGATCAAACTGCTCCTGCTCGGATTGTTGCAATACCTGTTCCAGCCGCGTTGCTTCGCTCATTCTGGTTAAAATAGCATTGAGTCGGGCCAACCCCTCCTGGGCACGCCCCATGTAAACCTTTGCCTCATCCGGCAGGGCCTCCATGGCCAGATTATCCAATGACGAGCGCACCACAGCCACAGGCGTACGTATTTCGTGAGACAGCCTGCTGGCCATGTTTTCCAGATAGCTGTTGTACTGGGATAATCTTTCCAGCACACTGGAAAAACTCCGCGACAAATCACCGATCTCGTCTCCAGCATGGGTACCCGCAATAATGCCCCGAACACGTCCGCTTGAATCAATGGATTGTTCCGCCTCGTTGCGTAACCGGCGGATGCGGGATGAAACCCGCGATGCGAAGAGAAACAGCGCTAGCGATCCAAACAGGAACACCCCCAGAATAACTGTAAACAGTTTTTCAAAAGCCTGATTCTTGATTGTTACGATGGCATTGGTTGTTTCCTCCACGACCACGGCCCCTATCACATGATCTTTGGACCATACAGGGTATGCTGCAGACAGTATCACCGCACGTGAATCCGGCGTGGATCGCCGGCGTGTCGCAGGAATCCCGCTCAGCGCCCGGTCTATTTCCGTCCCTTGCAGTTGGGATGCCGCTTTAAGATCATCCTGAAAATTATCGGTAGGCTGATTGAGAATAAAGGTATACACCGGCCGCAAATATCGGTCTTTGATGGCTGACCAACCCCAATGCTGATGAGCATTTTGAGGAGGCACTGAATTGGATAATTTGTTATCTTCGGGCCGTAACGAACCGGCATGAGCCAATACTCGCTGGTGACGATCAATAATCCAGATACGGGAAGTAGTACGCCCAAGGCCGCTGATGATCTGATCAATGTCCGCCGCAGGGACAAGTGCCGCGCCGAGTTCTTCTGGTGTCCCGACTCCCGAGGTACCCACTACCGATACATTCCCTTCGATTTCCGGATCATCAACATTTGCAACGGCAAACGCAAGCCTGGCTCCCACCATTGAAAGCGGCATTCTCAGCTCAATCGTATAGCCTTGCGGGGTATCAATCCATTTCCCCTTGATCCGGCTCTCAGGGCGCATCATCATATCTGTCTGGCCAGTGGACATCAGGTTGGCAGTAAACCAGCCAGGTGCCGTAGGGCTGATTGTGTAGCGATTAAATTCACCACTTGGGGATACCAGTGCGATTTCCACATAATCAGAATTTGCAACACTGTTACTGCGGGGAAAACGGTAAATCACATGGGGGTCCGTGACTTCGATCAAGGCAAAAAAGGCATCATCCTGTTGACCGACCCGTAACTTGAAAGACGCTAGTGGTGCGCTGTTCGGATTGGGCTCCTGAACCACACTTTCTGGTCCATATACGCGTATATCGTCCGCCACAGCTGGCCAGTCTTGTGCCAAACCATCCACCGTGATGGTGTTTGGTAAAGAACGAATATATAAATCGCGCGCATTGTTCGCCACCCCCTTGCCCACAGCTTGTCCATCAAACAATTTAGGCCGGTTATGCAAGGCAGTCGCCACCGCGCGTGCAGTGCCGGCTAACGTACTTTCCTGCCCAGCTCGCAGAAATTTTTCCATTTCTCCAACGTATTGATATCCCAGCCAGGGGATTGCAAGCAACACGGAAGAAATGAGCAGCAGTTTGGTGCGGATACCGATGGAAAAAGGGAACATCATATAGCGGTGTCACTCACATTCCACCGATAGCCCATCCCGTAGACGGTATCGATGCAATTGAATGATGGATCAACCGCTATAAACTTTTTGCGAATACGTTTGATATGTGACGTAATGGTACTGTCGTCTACCACCACTTTGGCTTCCGACATCAGCTGGTCCCTGTCTTTCACATGACCTGGAAATTTCGCTAAAGCATGCAACATCCAGAATTCCGTAAGCGTCAGCGCCACTGGCATTCCTGACCATGAAGCCACCATCCGGTTCAAATCCAGGGTGAGCTGCCCCCGTCCCAGAATATCTTCTGCATCCGTGGTTACGCGCATTGCCTCGGTACGTCGGAACAAGGCAGCTATCCGCGCCAGCAAGTGCGGCAGGCTGATATCCTTGGTCAAGTAGTCGTCCGCCCCCATCCGTAGTCCGGATACTGTATCAAAATCACTATCACGCGCGGTCAGAAACATAATCGGCAAAGTCGCTGAAAGCGACCGTAAATCCCGGCATAGCGTGAAGCCACCATCCATTTCATCACCCAGCCCGATATCGATAATGGCCAAGTCCGGCAACCTGACTTTCAGGGCCTCAAATGCTTCCAGCCGCGATGCATAGGCACTCACCTCATAACCGTATTTTCTGAGCGCATCCGCGTAGTTTTCTCGTATAGCGGGTTCGTCTTCAACAATGGCCACTCTCTTGCTCATTTACTTGTTACCTGATTAAAACCGATGAAGCGAATATACACGATTGGATGCGTACAGTTAACGCCTGAACGCATTTGCCTTTTTTTTGCCACATTTCATCTCAACTTTTCCATATCTCCCGCCTTATCAGGTCATTTTCATGGCTTTAAATAGGAACTGTCAGAAGCCGTTTCAAAGCCGTCCGTTGAAACCAGCCAATCTGAGCCTCAATAACAAGTTGCCTAAGGAGAATAAAAATGTGCAATACCAGTTGTGCTTATGTCAGCAACAGAGATAAATGCTTCGCAGAAAATACCGAGATGGGATGCCTGTGCAAACGGCAACCCAAGGCCAGAGTTCGAAAAATTCAACGCGCCTGGGTGGCATGGCGATCAGGAAACCGTTTTCAGCCGCGCACCCACCTGCGCATGATCAAAACCTGGCAAGCATGGAATGGAGAATAAAAATGAATACAACCACCAATGAAACAACACGGCTTCCCTACCCTGCACGCGCTATTGCGGCAGATTTGTTGAGAATCGTTGCGGGAGGCGTGGCCGTCAGCGTCATGTTCAGCCTGCTTGCCAGTTTGTTCGTACTACTGCTTGCAGGCAACGCCAATGCGGCGGCTTTAGAAGAAAACGAGGCTACCCCATCAGTCAAACTTTCTGATGCACAGGAAGGCAGCCTGCTTTTCAAAACAGGTGTTAAAGGGGCGTATCAACTCGCACCTACCTTAAAAACAGACGTAGTCATGCAAGTGTCCGGTTTGGTCTCACGTACCCATGTGAAACAGCGCTTCCACAACCCTGCCAAAACCTGGGCTGAGGGAGTGTATGTATTCCCCTTGCCTGAAAATGCGGCCGTGGATCATCTGAACATGCGCATCGGCAGCCGCTTGATTGAAGGACAAGTCAAAGAAAAAGAGGCAGCTCGCGCAACCTATGAGCAAGCCAAGCAAGAGGGTAAAAAAGCCTCGCTGGTAGAACAGGAACGCCCAAACATTTTCACCACTAGCGTTGCCAATATCGGTCCTGGGGAAGATGTGACGATCGAAATCGAATACCAGCAGACCTTGCACTATGACCAAGGCACATTCCATCTGAGATTTCCAATGGTTGTGGCCCCTCGCTACATTCCCGGTACACAGCAAGTGAGCGGATTTACCGGTACGGGTTGGGCAAACAACACCAATGCTGTACCAGATGCAGCGCGTATTACACCAGCAGTTCTGCACCCCTCCAACAAACCCATTAATCCCGTGAGCATCAAGGTTGAACTGGATGCAGGTTTCCCATTGGCCCGACTGGAAAGCCCTTATCACCCGATTGACACCCAAAAACTGCCTGACAACCACTATGTGATCTCACTAAAAGAAGGCGAAGTACCTGCCAACAAAGACTTTGAACTGGTATGGGCACCTGCTCTGAATAATGCGCCACAAGCGGCACTCTTCACCCAGCGCAAGGCAGACAAAACCTACGCCATGATGATGGTGATGCCACCTGCACCTCAAGCAGCCGAAATCAAGCTGCCACGGGAAGTTGTGTTTGTGATCGACACTTCCGGTTCCATGTCCGGCACGTCGCTTACCCAGGCCAAGCAATCCCTGACACTGGCTTTGTCACGCCTGAGCCCGCAAGACCGATTCAACGTTATCCAGTTCAATTCGATTACGGATATGCTGTTCCCCTCCTCCGTACCTGTTACCAACAGCACCATCAACCAGGCGAATGACTACGTTAACCGTCTGCAGGCAACTGGCGGAACAGAAATCGCTGCAGCGCTTAACGCTGCATTGAACAATAGCAGTGAAACACAGGTTGTTCGCCAGGTTATCTTTCTGACAGATGGCAGTGTTGGAAATGAAGACCAGTTGTTTGGCATCATCAAACAAAAACTGGGCAGCTCCCGATTGTTCACTGTCGGTATCGGCAGCGCACCCAATAGTTATTTCATGAGTAAGGCTGCTGAATTCGGGCATGGCACCTTCACTTATATTGGCGATATTTCCGAAGTAAAGGAAAAAATGGGCCAGTTGTTTACGAAGCTTGAAAGCCCGGTATTGACCGACATCCAGATCAAATGGACAGGTGCACAATCAGTAGAAATGTGGCCAAACAAGATTCCTGATCTATATCTGGGTGAGCCTGTCATCGTTATTGCCGCAATGGATGAGCTGAAAGGCGAAGTCACGCTGCAAGGTAAACGCGGCAACCAGCCATGGCACATGACTTTGCCATTAAAAGGCGGAAAAGACGAAAATGGTGTACCAGCATTGTGGGCGCGCAAGAAAATCGGCGCCCTGATCGATTCACTCCATGAAGGTGCTGATGCCGAGGCAATCAAGAAACAAGTCGTGGAGGTAGCCCTTACTCATCACCTGGTTAGCAAATACACCAGTCTGGTTGCTGTTGATGTCACCCCTGCACGACCAAAAGACGAAGCGCTAAATACAAGCGGCATGCCAACCAACCTGCCGGAAGGATGGAGTCACGAAGCCGTGTTCGGCACCCTGCCGCAAACGGCTACACCAGCTGAACTGAATCTGGCATTGGGCTTAGGGGCACTGTCACTGGCTGCCATACTGGGGTTTACCCGCAAAACACGTTTTGCTGACACCCGGTTAAGGGGATAACCATGTTAAAGATCGACGCCAAAAGGCTTACCTGGCGTACTTTACTAATCGGCGCACTGCTACTGGCAGGCGTCTGGCAAACAGGCGAAGCTGCCTACATCCACCTTAAAGCGCGACTGGCTCAACAACTGTTGCGCACTGCATGGGAGAAGACACGCGCCGGTGAAAAAGAGGTGAAGCCCTGGCCCTGGGCAGATACCTGGCCAGTTGCACGTTTGCGGGTGCCCTCTCAAGGTGTCGATCTTTACGTACTCGCAGGCGCCAGCGGCAGAACCCTCGCCTTCGGCCCCGGCCACCTGAGCGGCACACCCCTGCCGGGGCAAACCGGCAACAGCGTATTAAGCGCTCACCGTGATACGCATTTTGATTTTGTAAAAAAACTGGCAGCAGGTAATGAACTGATCGTGGAAAGCGCAGACGGAAAAGAAACAAGTTATCGCATCAGCACCATGCTGGTGGTGGATAAACACGATACGTGGGTAACACGTAACGCTGAGGATTCGAGATTGACATTGATTACCTGTTATCCGTTTGACGCGATCATACCCGGTGGGCCATTACGCTATGTGGTAACGGCTGAGGCCGGCAATTCTGGCGCATAAATTACCTGGTTTCAACCTTCTGTTTCAGAGCATGTACTCACACTTGAGTTTCTCAGTTAACTATTGAAAACATTACCTTATTGGAGCAACACCATGTTTAGAAATAAAATCGTCATTGCAGCCATGATCACATTCTCCGGATTTGCCTGGGCAGGGCCACCCAAACCATTTGTAGTTATGGATTATAGTGATACCTATAGCAAAGATACCTTTCCTCGGGACAGCGCCTGGTACGGACTTTATTGCACCGCATCAAACTGCGAAATTCGGAATGCAAAAGTTCGTATTACTTCCTCCACGGCGAAAAACATCCTTGATGAGAACGAGCCTATTGATGTCTTGCACGTTCATGACAGCCCTATTGCATTGTTTAGCGGTTTTCCCCTCAAAATTGGCAAAGTCACCACATGGTTTAAAGCCGACAACCCGATTGTTGAATCAGAGCATTATTCAAAACTAAAAAAACTTGGTCATTGGCAGATGCCTTGGGGAACTACACCTCTCACCATATCGTGGGTAAAGCTTCCTGAATATGGAGGTTTTCGTTACCACATCAGCGATGGCACAACAAATCAATTTTTGTTTAGAACAGATATAGAAGGGCATTATGGAGGGGAAACCGCACCTTTTATTCACTGGATTGGCGATCTTGACGGAGATGGCAAGATCGATTTACTGCTTAGCCTCCCAGACGATAACTGCGGTTTCGATTATCGCCTTTATCTTTCATCACTTGCAGGTAAAGGGGAGTTTATTCACAAAGCGGCTAAGCTTTCTGGACGTTTTGCGGTTTGCGGTTGTTGAAATTAGAACTTAATCTCTTATCCCTGCAGCTATGTTTATAGCTCACTTCTCTATGGGTAAGACATCCAAGCCTGCTAGTAGCAGACTACATAGCCAGGAACAAAAACAGCGACCCATTCAGATCGCTGCAATCTTGTTTGCAAAGCTTATTAAGTAGCTTTGCGCCGAGCAATACCAACTAAGCCAAGCAGACCAGAACCCAGCAACCATACTGCCGCAGGTACTGGAACGGCAGAAACCATATACGACAAGTTATCTATAATTGCACCATCACTTGATCCATTAAATGCAATGTGATCAACCAATCCGCTATAACCTGAACTCAGCCAGGATAGTGAGCAGCAAGTATTCGGATCAAGTGGACCATGAGCCACTAGATTTCCACCCAGGAATAAATCGAATGCATATCCGCTTTCAGCCCCGCCCCAAGAATTGTAGTCAGCACCCACAAAAACAACTGGAGCAGAAAAATCAACCTCGATTGCAGCAAGACGCCCATGGTTAGCTTGGATATATGTATTTCCAGCGTCAACTGACTGACTTCCTGTCCAGGTTGCGAGGTCGTAAGTGGTGACACTACTATCAGCGAGATTATCGAAGGTAATAACAGTTGAAATTTTAGCTGCATTTGCCATTGAGGCAAATGACACCACAAGCGCTAAAAGTAAAGTTTGTTTAAATTGCATTTTTTGATCCCTTTTTAAGAATCTAATCAATAAGCAATTACCGTGCCAATTTATTTATAACACATAAAAACAATGTCATAAATAAATGTCATACAGGATGTATATGAAAAGTGTAAAAAAATCCGACAGATTTATTTGAAAAGCTCGATCGCGGGATGCTTACTAAAATATTTGAGTCGCAAAATGCCGCATATTAAATCAAGAACGTTCGACCTAAATGAAATAGAGTAAAAGTGAAAAAGCGACTCCACTTTGGGCCATTAAACCTAACATTTCATTTTTTCGCTGGCACCTCTCAGGTTAATGGTGATATTAAGTTCTTTAACCGCAGAGGCGCCAAGCCGCAGAGGACAGAATCTTGTCGGTTGAATATACAGAGTCCAGAAGATAACTGCGGTTTCGATTATCACCATTATCTTTCATCACAAGCTGGTAAAAAGGAATATACACAAAGCAGCTCAACTTTCTGACAGTTTTGCAGCTTGCAGTTGCTGCGATTGTCACTGAAGTTTAGAACTACAACAACATTTATATATTGCGGATGAGTCAAAACGACCCTAACCGGCCACATGCCGTTTTCATCGGCAATGACCGCTTTCTGGAAGGATGGCTGAAGTAAGCAGCAGAAACTAATGGCCGCTCCACCTCCAACTGCGGTCACTTGCAATTTGCTGGTAAGAAAATTCGCAATTATATTTCGTGCGTCAGCTCTTCAAAATGCTGATCGGCAGCCCCAGACCCAAATCGGGCACATGACATCTGGAAGGCGATTGGCCTCTTTCGCAACCGAGGATTTAGTCAGAACAGATTGATGGGTTGAGAGGTTGCGTCGAAGCAGTTGGCGCGATTCATGAAGGCACTGTTCTATCAGGGAAGAAGTGGGTTGCATGGTTTACTTTGTAATTAGATCACAACACCAATGACGCAGGGGAAGCAATCCAGTTTAACTGGAACTATAGTGAAACCATGAGTCTCTTGTTAAGGAAAAATTATGAATAATCCGAAAATGAAGGATGTGATTCCATTTCTCCTGATGGCTCTGTTTGCCGGCTGCGCGGCATCGAGCACGCAGGGCGGTGCCATCGAACCCGGCGATCGCGATATGAGCCGGGCCAAACTGAAGCAGGAATTCAACAAACTCGACCTGAACAGGGATAGTTATGTGTCACTGGAAGAATTCCAGGCCTTTAACAAAGATGATCTCGCATTCAAGGCGGCCGACATCAACGATGATGGACGTATCGACCTGAACGAATTCATCCATTACAGCGAAGTGAAAGCTGCCGACAGGAAGATGCAGCAACAGAAGTAAATGTAAATCGTCATCGCCTGCCATACCTGCGCGGCAAGTAAAGGACCGCGAGCTTCAGCGCGACCGCTGGAGCGGCACGGGCCAAAAAGAGCTTACTATAAATGCCGTATACACACTACCATCATTGTTTTGCTGTCCACGTATCACCGGTCTTCTCATATTTTTTCTTCACCGCTGACCATGCCACCTTATGCGCCGTTTCTTCCTGAGAAGCATCTCCCCGGCGTTCTTCAGGACTCGCATACTCTTGCCATGCGTGATTAAACGCTTCCCGGTAAATATCCTGTGCATGAGCAGGAAGTACATGGGTTACATTTTCTGGTAAATCTTTATTGGTTTTATAGGGCATAGCAAGACTCCTTGAACGACCCGCATCAGTGACCGCTCCGCCTCTTAATTGTGTTGAAAAACTCTGCTGAGGTCTAAAAAATGGCTATTTCAAGGGTACTCTGACCATAGACAAGGTAAAGATAATCAAATATATAACATTTTTGCGAGGTCGATATTTTATTTGGTGTCTCGCGATCGAGTTTTTCAACACAATATAGCGCTAAGAAGTCATCCACTTTGAACTTCCTGGTCGTCACTTTAGTGTTGAATTGCGAGCAACACTGGCCCACAATTTGAATGGAGCCCTGACCTATACTGCCATTCAAAAAGTTGCGACATCTCATTAGTTTCTAAATCCAAGGCCGGGTCATCTGAACATGCAAATTCATGGCTGAAGTGGCACAAACCTGCACGTAAAGCTACAACCTCACGACACCTGGCGCGATGGGACGAAATGGGCATTTGTGTTAAAGGGACGTGATGCGATAGCACGCTTCTCACCCCACGGGGCGGCAAGGTAATCCTCATGCCAACGAGGCTCGACGGCTTGCGCAGCAGTCACATCGGGGAGCAGGCGATCGTATTCCGTTTTAACTACGTGGTAGCATTCACAGGCGCGTTTCTCCAATCCGGTCCGGTCAAGCACAGTGATGTGTCCACGGTGGTAACGAATAAACCCGGCTTGCTTCAGTTTACTGGCGGCCTCAGTGATTCCCTCGCGACGCACTCCCTGCTTACTGGCTATCAATTCCTGCGTCATGGTCAATTCATTCGAGGGCGATCGGTCTAAAACTGATAGCAGCCAACGACACAACTGCTGCTCCAACGAATGATGTCGATTGCAGACTGCGGTCTGGGACATCTGTGTAATCAGTGCCTGAGCGTAGTGCAGCAACAAGTGTTGCATGGTGCCGGCACGGCGCCCCCCGGCACGATTGAATTCATCCTTCAGCAACTGCGACTTCATCCGATAGGCTTCGCCTGCGCACTGCACTACGGCTCGATTGGGCATGGTTTCGCCGCCCATGAAGAGGGCTACACCAATGATACCTTAGCTGCCAACCCCGGCAATTTCGGATGTTGCGCCATCCTCCATGACATAAAGCAGGGACACAATGGCAGTCGTAGGGAAATAGACGTATCGCAACTCGCCCCCGGACACGTAAAGCACATCGCCGAGCCGCATTTGGACCAGTTCAAGATGGGGAGACAGATGCTCGTATTCGGCCGCAGGTAATGCGGCGAGAAGGTGGTTTTGTCGTGGGGAATGCAAATCAGCCATATGAACCTCTCTCATCAGTGAAAAGGCGCAACCCTTATAAATAGTTAAAAAGAACCGCTTATCTAATTTCAATATAGGGTATTTTTGGAGTTATGTGCGGCACCGCACTTATAATTTATTTCAATTGGTTCCAGGCCACGCGATTTGTACAGGCGTGGGATGTACGAAACGAGATTTGTGAGCTTTCGCCCTTCGGCGAAATGCCTGTTCACCAAATTTGACATTTTTACAGGGAAAAGTCGTTCGATTCCCCAAAAAACGACGAAACATCGTAAGCGGCTGGCCGCTTACGATCCATCCGCCATACATCAAGCAGCTTCATTAATGGGTGGCCAAAAATGGAACCCCCTGCATTTGTTGCTACTCCTGTGTATTTGGCATGTTGTGATGTAAGGGAGCAGCTAACGTTTTTACGAAGACTCCGGCGGCAAAGGTAAGGCCAAAAGAAATTAGGCAGGCATGCCTATTCGTGGCGCAACGCTTCGATCGGGTCCATGCGCGCAGCGCGGCGCGCGGGGAAGTAACCGAACAGCACGCCGATGCCGGCCGAGAAAGCCAGCGACAGCAGGTTGATAAAGGGGTCGAACGCGTAGGGAACGTCCATCAGGCTGGACAGACCCCAGGACGCCGCAGTGGCAATCACGATGCCGACCACGCCGCCCATCGCGGACAACACCACCGCCTCGATCAGGAACTGCAGCAACACTTCGCTTTCCAGCGCGCCGACGGCCAGGCGCAGGCCGATCTCGCGGGTGCGCTCGGTGACGCTAACCAGCATGATGTTCATGATGCCGATGCCGCCCACCAGCAGGCTCACCGCAGCCACGGCGCCGAGCAAAGTAGTCAGCACCTGGGTCGTGCTCGACAGCGTCTGGGCCAGTTGCTGCGTGTCGAAGATATTGAAGTTGTCGTCGTCGCCTTCGGCGAGTTTGCGGCGCTCGCGCAGCAGCTGCGTCAGGCTGGCCTTCAGTCGCGTACTGTCGCTGCCGTCGCGCATCGACACCAGCAGCGTGGCCACCTTGAGGCTGCCGGTGACGCGGCGCTGCAGCGTGCGCAGCGGCACCACCACCGTGTCGTCCTGGTCGCCCATGCCGCTCTGGCCCTTGGAGGCCAGGATGCCGATGACGGTGCACGAGAATTTGCGCACGCGCAGCTGTTCGCCGAGGCCGGTCTGGCCAGCGGTGCCGTCGAAGATTTCGCGCCGTACCGTTTCGCCGATGATGCACACGGCGGCACCGGCGCGCTGCTCGTCAGGTTCGAAGATGCGGCCGCTGGCGAGCTTCCAGTTGCCGGTGTCGAACCACGCGTTGCTGCTACCGATGACGCTGGTGGACCAGTTGCGGCCGTTGGCCACCACGGTGACGCTGGCGCGGCCTTCGGGCGCGACGGCCGCGACGCCGCCGATCTGCGCCGTGATGGCCTCGGCATCGCCTTCCTTGAATTGCGGCACGCCTGCGCCACCGCCGCTGCTGCCGCCCGGCCCCGAGCGCTGGCCTGGCCGCACCATCAGCAAGTTGGTGCCGAGGCCGGAAATCTGCGCCTTGATCGACTGGGTGGCGCCGTTACCGAGCGTGACCATCGTGATCACCGCGCTGACGCCGATGACGATGCCCAGAATGGTGAGAAACGAGCGCAGCAGGTTGCGGCGGATCGAGCGCAACGCCAGCATGAAGACGCTGTACAGCATCAGCTCTTCTCCGCCGGCAGCACGCCAGGTGCCGCAGTGGTCGGGTGCGGGTTCGCCACGTCGTCGGCGATACGGCCGTCGATGAAATGCACCATGCGTCGCGCGTACGCCGCCATGTCGGCCTCGTGCGTGACCATCAGCACGGTGATGCCATGGTCTTGATTGAGCGCCATCAGCAGGCCCATGATCTCGTGGCTACGTTGCGTGTCCAGGTTGCCGGTGGGCTCGTCGGCGAGCACCACGGCCGGTTCGGTAACGATGGCTCGCGCGATCGCCACGCGCTGCTGCTGGCCGCCCGAGAGTTCGGCCGGCGTGTGGTGTTCCCAGCCGCCCAGGCCCACGGCCTGCAACGCCTTGGCGGCCGCCGCGCGGCGCACGCTGGCGCTGTCGCCGCGATACAGCAGCGGCAGTTCCACGTTCTCCTGCGCCGAGGTGCGCGCCAGCAGGTTGAAGCCCTGGAACACGAAGCCCAGGTAGCGGCGCCGCAGCCGTGCACGCTGGTCGCGCGACAGCGATTCGACGTGCGCGCCCTTGAACAGGTATTGCCCGGCGGTGGGTGTGTCCAGGCAACCGAGGATGTTCATCGCGGTGGACTTGCCGGAGCCGCTGGGCCCCATGATGGCGACGAACTCGCCGGCGTGGATGTCGAGGTCGATGCCCTTGAGCGCCATCAGTTCGGCCACGCCGCTGCCGTAGCGCTTGGTGACGCCGCGCAGCTGGATGAGCAACTCGCTCATTTCGCAGCCGCGGTCTTTTGATCGGTGATGACCTGCATCCCTGCCTGCAGGTCGCCGCCAGTGATCTCGGTCATGCGGCCGTCGCTGATGCCGGGCGTTACAGCCACGGACACCGCCTGGCCAGTGCGCAGCACCCACACTTGCTTGGCCGCTGCTGTACTGGCACCGGCGGCGGCCGACTTGCGGGTGGTGTTGCTCGGCATGCGCGGCAGCAGGCTGATGCCCATACCCTTTTTGTCTGATTTGCCGGTTGCCGCCGCGGTGGGCGTGAAGCGCAGCGCGGTGTTGGGCACCAGCAGCACGTCGCGGCGCTGCATCGCGGTGATGGTAGCTGTGGCCGTCATGCCTGGGCGCAGGCTCAGATCGGCGTTGTCCACGTCGAGGTAGGTCAGGTAGGTGACAACGTTGTCGGTGATGGTCGAGCCGAAGCCGACGCGCGTGATGCGCGCGGGAAACTGGCGGGTGGGATAGGCGCTGACGGTGAAGGTGGCGTCCTGCCCCACCTTGACCGCGCCCACGTCGGCCTCATCCACATATACCCACAGACGGAGCTTGCTCAGGTCGTCGGCCACGGTGAACAGCGTAACCGCCTGCAGCGAAGCTGCGACTGCGTTGCCGGGGTCGACGCTGCGCGTGAGCACCACGCCGTCAACCGGTGCGACGATCGAGGCCTTGGACAGGTTGATCTGGTCGGTGGACAGCGCCGCCTGCGCGTCGCGCACCCCGGCGCGGGCGCTGGCGTCGTCGGCCAGGGCGCGGTCGAGCGTGGCGCGGCCGGCGTCGAGCTCGGCCTTCGACGGCACCTTGCCGCCCGACAGGCGCGCCACCTCTTCGAGCCGGCCCAGGCTGGCGCGCGCCTCCTTGATCGTGGCGCCGGTCTGGGCGACCTTGGCCTGTGCCTGCGCCTGCGCGGCCTGCGAGCGCAGGATCTGGTCGTGCAGCTTGGCGGTGTCGAGCTCGACCAGCACCTGACCCTTCTTGATGCGGTCATTGACGTCGACATTGACCTTGCGCACGGTGCCCGAGAGTTCGCTGCCGATGCTGATCGAGCGGGTCGGTTGCAGCGTGCCGTTGGCGATGACGGTCAGCGTCAGGTTGCCCCGCGCCACGGTCTGCGTGGTATAGATCGGTGCTGCATTGGCGGTCCGGCCAGCCTGCCAGTACCACAGGCCGACGGCGACCAGCGCCATCAGCAGTACGCCGGCCCACAGCACGGGGCGGCGGTACCAGGCGTGCGACGTAGGCTCGTCGAGCAAAGTGGCGAGGTCGGTTTCGCTGCCGGGGCCGGGTGGCGGCGCAGCTGTTGCGGAAGGGGTTGGGGTGCTCATTTCGGGTAAGTCCGGGTTGTGTTTTCGGTAAAGGTGACCGTTGCATTATTGCCGTCGGGGCGCCAGCCTCCTCCCAGAGCCTTGTACAGGCGCACATGGTCGGCACTGACATCGGCGCGGACGCTGGCCACACTGTCCTGCGTGTTGAGCTGGGTGCGCTGGGTTTCAAGCACCACCTGGAAGTCCACCAGCCCGCTGCTGTAGCGCTGGCGCGCCATCAGTGCAGCGTTGCCGGCCGCCTCGGCGGCGTTCTGCAGGCGCAGCAGTCGCTCGCGGTCGCCACGCAGCGCAACCAGAGCGTCCTCCACGTCCTTCAATGCCGTCAGTATCGTGGCCTGGTATGCCACGCTTGCCTGCTCCAACGCGGCCTGCTGGGCGCGCACCCGCGCGCGCAAGGCACCGCCATCAAACACCGGCAGCGACACGCTGGCCAGCAGCGCGCTGACAACCGACGCGCCGTTGGTCAGCGAGCCCAGCGTCAATGCGCTCAGACCCAGCGAACCACCGAGTTTGAAGTTCGGCATGCGCGCCGCATCGGCTTGCGCCACGCGGCCCAGCGCGGCCGTCACCTGGTGTTCTGAGGCGCGCACGTCGGGGCGCTGGCGCAACGTCTCGGCGGGGAAGCTCAGCACCAGGTCGTCGGCCGCCTGCGGCACCGGGCTGGCAGCGGCCAGCACGCTCGACAAGGCTGCCGGTGGCTCGCCGGTCAGCACCGCAAGCGTATGACGCGTCTGCTCAATCGTTGTCTGCAACACCGGCAACTGGGCGCGCGTCTGTTCTGTTGCAGCACGCGCCTGCTCGGCTTCCAGCGACGTGACCAGGCCCGCCTGCAGGCGCCACTGCGTGATCTGTAGCGTTTCTTGCTGGCTGGACAGGTTGTCTTCGGCAATCATCAGCCGCGCCTGGGCGGCGCGCAGGATAATGTAGTTCAGCGCGACCTCGGCGGCGATCGACACCTGCACATTGCCCAGACTCGCGGCACTGGCTTGGGCCGTTGCCTCGCTGGCTGCCAGCGCACGCCGGTTGGCGCCGAAGATGTCGAGCTCCCAGCTCGCGTCCAGCCCGGCCTTGAAGGTGTTGACGGCGCTGTTGTCACCGGATTTGCTACGCTGTGCCGATGCCGAACTGCCAACCCCCGGCAACAGCGTGGCGGCAGACACATCACGTAACGCACGGGCCTGGCGCAGCGCGGCCTCCGCGCTCTTCACGTCGGTATTGGCCTGCAAGGCCTGGGCCACAAGACGGGCGAGTAACGGGTCGTCGAAACGCAACCACCACTGCGCCAGCGAGGAAGCATCAGTCATCTCTGAGATATCAGTGGCAGACCAGTTGGCTGGTACATCGACCGCGACTGGTGCGGCACGCTGTGGCGCTACCGAGGCGCAACCGGATAGGGCCAGCATCAAGCAAGCCGCGACCGTCGTGAGACGCATTCCGCACGTAGCGGCTGTCGAGTGGTGGTCAGGATGGGGAGGCGAGTCATGGTGCAGGCAGGGTTCTGACATCATGGATTCGCGGGCCTCGCGCAGTTTCGTTTCGCTTGGGTGGTGGCGAGATCGGTATTGGCGGTCAGCGCGTCGGCTATCAGGCTGTCCAGCACCGGGTTACCAAACTGCTGACACCATTGGGTAAGCGCCACCGCATCGCGTGCGCCTTTGTCGTGAATGCTATGCCATTGGGTGGGCTCCGACGTTTGAGGCTGCTGGTAATCCAGTCCCACGGAGGCGCAGCCGGACAGGACGGCATCCCTCGCGGTGAACAGGAATCGTTTTGACGATTCAATTGTAAGCATCTCAAACCTGAATATTTTTTTGAGTATTTTTATATATTATGATCTAATTATTTATCTGTAAAGATAAATAATTAGAATTGACCGATGATGCCAAGGAGGCACCTCGTTTGACCGATACTCATTTTGTCATTCTCGACAGGCACAGAACAAATTGGCCAGAATCTTTTGATGAACTCTGGATGCCTTATGCCTTCGCACTGCACCGCACCCATGAGTCGGACCGGCAACACGCGGACGCGGTCATGGCAAGACATGGCCTAACGCCCGCCGAGTTTGATGTGCTGGCCACGCTTCGCCGGTCGCCGCCCCTTGGGGAACTGACCCCATCTGAAATTCAGCACGCCATGCTCATTACATCGGGAGGGTTGACCAAAGTGTTGCAGCAACTTGAAACTCGAGGACTGATTACCCGCACCATTTCGGAGTCCGACCGCCGCAGCAAGCCGGTTCACCTTTCACCAGTGGCGGTCAAATTGATCGAAAAGGCGATGTCTGAATTGAAGGCCGTGATGAGCACCGCGATCAAGGAGAAATTGTCTGAAAAGGAAATAAAGGATTTGGTCAGACTGCTTAATAAAGCGCGGCTTGCGTGAAGCATTAATGAGTGTCTGCTTAGTTATTCCCTCCCGAAACCCGTAATGCCAAATAGCAGACGTTCGCGCGGACTGATGGTCCTCGCAAGACCGTCGGCTTAGGCCGAAGAAGCGTAAGCAACCAGCCGCCCCACTCCAACAGGAGCAGGATTTATGTTAATACCACTTTCAGTGGCAGCAACTCATCAATACGGTTATTGGGCCAGGCAGGC